>CAIQUG010000213.1 GCA_903874895.1 uncultured Caulobacterales bacterium
GTCGAGATTAGTTGTAGTTGACGTGAATGGGGATGTCCGCAGTGTAGATCCCTGCTGCCCCGGCAGTGACACTCAACTTTCCGCCAATGCTGACAGTTTCAACTCCGGAGATGTCGAGAGTTGTGCTTGCTATACCGCTACTAACTGATACGGACGTGGTGCCTTTAGCAAGGGTGAAATCGCCGACCTTCACTTTGGTGTCGAAACCGGCCATCGTGATGTCTGCACCATTGGTATTGATTGTGATCGAGTAGTCCACCGAACCGGTGCCATGGACTTTGAAGCTACCAGCCTGTTGGGTAGAATGGTTCGAGGCTGGTGACTGCAAGCCGCCAGCATGGTCGATCACGCCTGTCGTCGCGGGGATGACAGCGTACACGCTCCCGGTGGTGGGCGCGATCACATTGCCAAAGCCTAGGTTGACAATGGTGTCGATGCTGAGTGGCACTAGCACAGTGGCTGATGCAGTGGCGGTTCCATCAGCGCCTGCGTCAGTAGCCATAGCAGCCGACCCGGCCGCCAGAGCCATCGCCGCCGCAGCGGCGCCGATGGCGAGAATGTTCTTCATAGTCATTAGATCGTCCTTCCTTTTTACAACGCGATGCGAGCGTCCGGCGTCTGGCCGGGGCCTCCTGGCCTGGGGCGCCTTTCGGCAACCCCCTGCCCGGATCGCCGCGGCCTGACCGCGACGGTCCGGAGGAGCCGCCCCTCCCGCTTCGGCAAGGCCGGACCCCTTGCTGAGCCCCGCCCCGCTGAGTGAGGGGTAGTGCGCAACAACAAGTACCCCTGTATGGCACGACAGATACTGGATTATGTCAATAAAAAAATCGGCTTTTTACTACAATTAGACTGAAGATATCCCAAAAAGGGAAATCTAGACTGAAGATATCCCAAAAAGGGAAATCATGTAGAGGAAAACATGCATGAAATTCGGAGAGATATTTGATTTTTATTGGTTCATTGTTTCGCGAATACGTGTTTTTGCGTCAGGTTTAGGCGAGATGTGACGGAGTTGCGCGCTGTCTCCCCGCAATCCGGTCGCGGGCCGACGCCAGACATGACGGACTTCGTACCCGCCCGGGGCGGATCCGGACCTCGGCCTCGCAGGAGGGCGGAACGCGGCGGGTCGGGCGCCGAACTCCGGACCCGGCGGACGTCCGGGTCGCATCCGCGCGACGAAGGGGTCAGATGTCGGGGCGCCGGCGACCGCCCAAACTGGGATCGCATGGAAAGCCGCCGCCCGGCGCATCCCCGAGCCCGGCAACGATTTTGCCCATAATGGGCGATTTTACATTATGGAACGGAATGAAGTTGCATTGCCGAGTTCAAAGGCCAGATGATTACATGTATTGACGGCGAAAATGCCTGCAGAAATTTCATAAAACGCGCGTAAGCCGCAATATCGGTTGTTTATACTGAAACGCGATTAGGTGAGAAATCGATTGCATGCTGACATTGAATTCTCGCAGACCGACTGTTATATCTACATATATCTTTCAGGATTGGCTCTAGTCTGGAGCCGGGCCGGAGAGGGTTCGATTTTGACGTCCTCGCAGCTCCGGGCCATACCGGCGGTCGCGAGGCAGGCGAGGTGTGGGACGAAATGAGATACCAGCCGGACAATCAGACATCGCACATGTCGGCGGACGGGCTGCGGAGCTATGGGCGCGGGGGCCTCACCTTTCTCGACTACAGCTGGACGCGCCGGTCGCTTCTGCGGGCCGGATCGCCCCTCAAGCTGACCCCCAAGGAAACCCTCGTGCTCGAGCTGTTGCTGGCCAATGCCGGCCAGGTTGTGCCCGCTGCCATGCTGCTGGACGCCGGCTGGGGCGACGAGCCGGTGGGGCCGGAGAGCCTCAACCGCTGCCTTTCGGGGCTTCGGCGCAAGGTGCCGGATATCTGCGAGCACCTCCAGACGCATCATCGCCTGGGCTACTGCCTTGATATCAAGGTGCGCCCGCTGGAGGGCGCGGGACCCGTCGCCGACACCGGCGATGCCCGCGCCGTGGTCGAACTTGCAAGGAGTTTCGTCGGCCTTCACTCCGCCGAGTGCTGCGCAACGCCCACGAAGCCGGTATCTCGAGCGTGGAGATCCATGCCGAAATCGCGGAGATCGAATTCGCACGGGTCCAGTTCGGCCATGCCGCTCCGAAGTCCGGCGCCCTGGCGGCGATGTCTGCAGCGCGTCAGGCCCTGAGCGTCGATCCATTGCACGCACGAGCCCTTTCGGTAACCGGCATGCTGCGCGTCGTCGTGAACCGGGACCTGGAGGGGCTGGCGCAGCTGGACCGGGCGGGCGAACTGGCGCCCGGGGATTACGAGATCCTCTTCCGCCGGTTCAATTCCTATTCCGCAGCAGGTCTGGCGCTCCCCGATCCGGTTCCTGTCGCGGAGGACCTCGGGCACCGGCATGGCGAGGATTACGGGCCCAAGGCGATCATCGGCATTTCGAGGCTGATCGAGGGCCGGCTCGAGGAGGCGCGGGACGTGGCGCTGCGGGGAATCTCGCTCTTTCCCTACGATCACCGGAGTCTGCTGCTGGGCGCGATGATCGAGAACCGGCTCGGCGACCACGAGACAGCGATCGAATACGCACGCCTGCTCTGCGAGACCCGCTCCCGGGGGAGCGGGCAGAGCGAGGCCATTCTTGCCTTCGTCCTTCACCACGGCGGCTATGTCGCGGAGGCGGAGGAGGTGCTGGGCGCCGTCCTGGGCGAGTCCCGCAAGACACGCCCTTCCGCCTTCCTAGCCGTGGCGCTGCACCGGATCAACGGTGTCGCGGCGGCGGAGGAGATGGTCGCGAAGGCAATCGCCGTCGGGTGTCCCCACCTGCACTGGATTGCGCGGGCTGCAGGGATTCCGGCGCTTGTCGACCCTCGGCTGCTAACGGTCGCCTGACGGACGGATCCGCATCCCCGGACGCAGCGGCGTCAGGTGTGTCCTAGATCCTAACCGATCCCCCTCAACTCGGTCAGGATTAGTCTTTCGTTAGGCAACACCTCAGCGATCTGACGCATGAGATTTCCAGCATCGGTCAAACCGGGGTCCGTATTTCACCCGCCTTCTGCCGCATCCTCTCGTCATCGGTTGCAGAGGCGAGGCGACAGCAATGCAGGTGGCGGCGAGACGGACAGACGACCCCGCCGTCGGCGCGTCCTCTTCGGGCGCCGCGGGTGTCATCCGGTCCCTGCTGCGGCGTATCGGGCTGGGCGGAACCGCGCCGTACCGGACGCCGACGGGCGCGCCTGAGACCTCCGCGCTCGAATGGGACGTCCACCGCCGGCGCTCGACCCGTCGCTATGCGCGGCGCACGGCGCTCCTGACGGTGGAGGGCGGCGGCCTGATCCGGTGCCGGATTGCCGACATGTCCGAGCACGGCATGCGCCTTCTGCTCCCCAGCCGGTCCTGCGTCCTGCCCGCGCGGTTCAGCCTGATCCTGGTCGAAAGCGGCGTGATGTACCGGGTCCGCCGGGTCTGGCGCCGGTCCGTCGAGGTCGGCGTCGAGTTCGAGGATTCCCAGACCCTGCTCACCAGCCGGACGGAACACCTCTATCACACGTTCATGCGGCGGCTGCCGCAGGCGGACTGCCGCGACAGGGCGCGCCCGTGAGCGCGGCGCTGCGTGGGCACCCGGGGCGGTGCCTCGCGGCCGGGGTCCGGCCGTTCCAGATCCTCGCCGCCGAGGACCATCCGACCAACCAGCTGGTCCTTCGGGCGATCCTGGGCCAGGCCGGCGTCGTCCCCGTGATCGTGGGGGACGGTCTCGCCGCCCTCGAGGCCTGGTCCTGCGCCCGCTGGGACCTCATCCTGATGGACATCCAGATGCCGGGTCTCGACGGCGTGGACGCGACGAGGGAAATCCGCCGGCGCGAAGCCGGTCGCGACGGGCCGCGCACGCCGATCCTGGCCCTGACCGCCAATGTGATGCCCGATCAGGTCGCGACCTATCTGGCCGCGGGAATGGACGGGGTGGTGGCCAAGCCGATCGACGTGGCGGCCCTCCTCGCCCGGATCGCCGGCTTCCGGCAGGGGGGCGCCGACGGGGGGCACGGTGGCTGACGGCCGCGCAGCAAGGGCCTGGTCCCTGTGTGAGACGCTCGCCTTCATCCTCGTCGCGCCCAGCGCCTGCTGGGGCGCGACGATCTCCGCCGGGCTCCTCGTGTGGACCATCGCGTCCGGCCATTTCGGGATCTAGGGGTCCGCGGCGGCGTCAGCGCGCCCCTCCCGTGACGCAAACCGGACGGAGCCTGAACGGGCTCCCGCGTGGAAGCGCCCGCGCTGACGCATTTCGCGCAGCCCCCTCGGACTCCGGATCAGGTGGCGTCGCGCGCGATCGCGGATGGTTCTGTCCGCGTCACGACATTTTGCCGTCCCGGGTGGACGGTGCGGCGGGGCCGACGGTCCCGGACCGGGTCCGGGGCGGCGGCGCGGGGGGGGCGGCCGGGGCCTCCGAAACACGGAGCGCGCAGCGTATATGCGAGTGCCGGGAGTACGTGATGCCGAAATCGAGCTTCAAGGACTATTACAAGATCCTGCAGGTGGACATCGGCGCCAGCGCCGAGTTGATCGATTACGTTTTTCACCTGCTCGTCCGGAAGTATCACCCCGATAACCCGGAAACGGGAGATCGCGACGTATTTGAGCCGATCATCGAAGCTCACAATGTGCTGCGGGACCCTGCCGCGCGGGCGAGATACGACATCCTTTATAACGCCTTCGTCGACAAGATCGCGCAGCGCCAGCTACAGGTCGTTGAATCGTTCGACGTCGATGAAGATATCGATATTCAGAAGCGAATTCTGGATCTTCTATATTACAGATGCCGATCGGACGTGGGCCGTCCCGGGGTGGGGGACCTGGAAATTGAGCAGTACATTGATTGTTCGCTGAATGTGCTTGAATTCAATTTGTGGTACATGAAGGAAAAGGGCTGGATATGTACCAATTTGACGGGACACCTCACTGTGACCGTCGAGGGGATAGATCGCTTCCGGCTCCAGTGCACCGCCAGCAAGGCCCGGAAGTTCGTCGAACACTCCATGACGTGACGGGCTGGGCACCCTGGGGCTGTGGCGCCGGTGTCCGGGCATTCCGGCCGCGGATCGTGCGCTGTCAGCAGTGCATGTGACGCCGCCTCACCCATTTCAATAGCACCCGATCCAAAGCGTTAGCCCGCTATTCGCTCTCCCGCCCGCTCGGCGGCGTCCGTCGGATAGGCGTGCAGGGCGGCGAGAACGCCGTGAACCACCGACACTTGGCGGATCACCGTCCCGGTGGCGCCTCGGTCCGGAACGTTGTGGTCCGGAGTGCAAGCCCGCTCTCCGACAATAGCCGGGGATACGCTATCGATTGGCGCTACGGCCCTCCGTGCCGCCCATTGAGGCTCGCAACAGAGCGAGGTTTGCGGTGGCGATCACTCCATCAGCAAGCGCCTTACGCCAAATGAGGGAGAGTTCATTCCTTTCTGATGGCCGCGTCACGCGGACCGGGCAGGCATAGTCGATGGTGCCAACAGGATCTCCCGTCAGGATGGTCGCCATGTGGGTGCACCATTGTTCCATCGCCGCTCGCTTCTCCCGGTCGTAGTCGTACCGGTCATAGTGGCGGGCGGAGATGTCGTTGATCGAATGGTTCTGCAGTCGGTCACGGATCTCCCTGGACAGCCCCGCAGCACCTGCGAGTGTCTTCCACGTTCTGCGAAGGTCTCGAGCTGAGAAGCGCCGAGCCCCGGTCTCGCGGATGTACGTCTTGATCAGCCATTGGGTGACGTTGGGCTCTGCAGCTTCGTCCTGAATTCGTTGGGGACAGCGCTCGCCCACACATCGCCCAGTCGCCGAAGAGGCGTTCGCTCACTGGCCGCCTTTCGACAACTTTGACGAAGCCATGACGGAGATCCCGCGAAATCCGATCAAAGGTGGCGTCGACAAGCGATGCCGGTCCCTCAATCAATTGAACAAACCAACCATTGAGCGCAAGCAAGCTACCTGTGACACCGCACGACTGGTTTCGCTCAACTGACGTCTTCAAAATTTCAAAAATGACGTCTGGCTCACGCTGTCCGACAGGCAAATAAATACGGCTTAGATAAACTATCCGGCTCAGGGAATTCGCCGGCAACATATCAGATCGTCCGGCTTGGCGCGAATCTCTATTCACGGGCATTGCCCCCTATGCTGCTACTTGAACAGGGCGCGGCAGTAGTGACGCCACGACCAGCCTGCTTAGCAACGCCCCCTCGAAGGGGATTATAGCGTCGACGAACCGGACGCTGGACGTACTTGCGAGCTCCGGCGGCTCCTGCAGCGCGGTACTGTCGACCTGGAAGGTTTCCTGAACCGCGTCGACTAGAAGTCCGGCAATCCTGTCATCATCCTTGATGACCACGATCACATGACGCCCGGAGGGTTCGGTCACCCGTCTCACTGACCAGCTTCGCGCCTTTGGCGACCTGGTCGCTGCTGCTGGAGATGAGGGCCTTGATTTCCTTGGCGGCATCCGCCGACCGCTGAGCCA
>CAIQUG010000214.1 GCA_903874895.1 uncultured Caulobacterales bacterium
CTGGGCCGGGCCGATGGCAATGGCGGTGGTCCCGGCGGCGAGACCATTGGTGTCGTGCAGGCCGACGATCATGTCCGGGCGTCCGAACCGCTCGTAGAGGTGGTCCGCCAGCATGGCCCGGGCCCCGTCCACCGTCTCCTCCGACGGCTGGCCCACCAGCATCAGGGTGCCGTGCCAACGGGACTTCGCCGCCGCGAGGGACCGGGCGACGCCGATCAGCACGGTGGTGTGGATGTCGTGACCGCAGGCGTGCATCACGCCGACCTCCAGCCCCGTCGTGGGCGACTTGGTCATGACGTGGCTGGCATAGGGGAGGCCTGTCTCCTCGACGATGGGCAGGGCGTCCATGTCGGCGCGGATCAAAAGGGTCGGCCCCGGCCCGTTCTTCAGGATCCCCACCACCCCGAAGGCGCGGGAGCCGTCGGGATAGACCCCCACATGGTCGGTCACCTCATAGCCCGCCTTGCGCAGCTCCTCCGCCACGATGGCAGAGGCACCGTCCTCGTGATGCGACAGGCCGGGATGGGCGTGCAGGGTCTTGTAGATCTCCACCAGGTTCGGCAGCTGCTGCTGTTGCAGGGCGCTGGCCGGGCTGGCGGCCTGGGCCGCCGCGGGGAGGAGAAGCGCCAGGGCACCGGCGGCTCCCCGCAGGAGGTGGGATCGGGACATGGGCGGCTCCTCAGGTGATCACATCGGGGGCAGAGCGTCCGGTGCGGTGGGTGATTTCGGCGATGGCGTCGGCGGCCGGGATCAGGTCTTCCAGGGCGTCGGCCACCTCCCGGTCGAGGGCCCCGGAGGCGGGCTCGTAACGTTCGATATAGACCCGCAGCGTGGCCCCCACCGTGCCGGTGCCGGACAGGCGATAGACGATGCGGGAGCCGCCCCGGAACATCACCCGTACCCCCTGGGCGCGGCTGACCGAGCCGTCGATCGGGTCGACATAGGCGAAGTCGTCCGCCGCCTCGATCTCCAGTGCCCCGAAGCGGCGGCCGGGCAGGGTGGGGAGGCTGTCCCGCAGCCGGGCCATCAGCGCATCGGCCTCGCTCGCGTCCACGCCCTCATAGTCGTGGCGGGCATAATAGTTGCGGCCGTGGCGGGCCCAGTGCTCCCGCACCAGCTGGTCGACGGACACGCGCCGCACGGCCAGGATGTTCAGCCACAGGAGCACGGCCCACAGGCCGTCCTTCTCCCGAACGTGGTCCGAGCCGGTACCCGCGCTCTCCTCGCCACACAGGGTGGCGCGGCCGGCGTCCAGCAGGTTGCCGAAGAACTTCCAGCCCGTCGGCGTCTCGAAACAGGGAATGCCCAGCGCCTCGGCCACCCGGTCGACGGCGGCGCTGGTGGGCATGGACCGGGCAACGCCCTTCAGACCGCCCGCATAGCCCGGTGCCAGATGGGCGTTCGCGGCCAGGAGGGCCAGGCTGTCCGACGGGGTGACGAAGCGGCCCTTGCCGATGATCAGGTTGCGGTCGCCGTCGCCGTCCGAGGCGGCCCCGAAGTCCGGCGCGTCGGTCGCCATCAGCCGGTCATGGAGGGCCCGGGCATGGACGAGGTTCGGGTCGGGATGGTGGTGGCCGAAATCCTCCAGCGGTTCCCCGTTCACGACGGTGCCGGCGGGAAAGCCGAGACGACGTTCCAGGATCTCCCGGGCATAGGGCCCGGTCACGGCGCTCATGGCGTCGAAGGACATGGAAAATCCCGAGGCCACATGGGCGCGGATCGCCGGGAAGTCGAACAGGGTCTCCATCAGGGCCGCATAGTCAGCGACCGGGTCCACCACCTCCACCACCATGCCGGCGACGGTGGTCTCTCCCAGCCGATCGAGGTCCAGGTCGTCGGCCTCCACGGTCAGGATCCGGTCGATCTCGAGGGTGCGCCGGAAGACGGCCTCGGTCACCGCCTCCGGGGCCGGACCGCCATTGGCGACGTTGTACTTGATGCCGAAATCCTCGTCCGGACCCGCGGGATTGTGGCTGGCGGACAGGACCAGCCCGCCCAGCGCCTGGCGGATGCGGATCAGGTGGCTGGCCGCCGGCGTGGACAGGATGCCGCCCCGGCCGATGATCGTGCGGGCAAAGCCGTTGGCGGCGGCCATCCGCACGGCCCGCTGGATGGCCTCCCGGTTGTAGTAGCGGCCGTCCCCCCCGATCACGAGGGTCGCCCCGGCCTTGCCCTCCACCACGTCGAACACCGACTGGATGAAGTTCTCCAGGTAGTGGGGTTGCTGGAACACTCGGACCTTCTTGCGAAGGCCTGACGTGCCGGGCTTCTGGTCGGTGTAGGCCGTGGTGGGGTGGGTCAGGGTCATGGTGTGGCTCTAGCCGATGCGGCCGCGTCAGGCCAGCAGCGCCTCCAGCCCGTAGACCTTCGCCGCGGTACCGGCATAGAGCGCCCGCTTCTCGGACGCAGACGCCCCGGCGGTGATGCGCTTGAAGGTGTTCCACAGCGTGGCGTAGCTGGCCCCCCACTTGTCCACGGGATAGTTGCTCTCGAACATGGCCCGCTCCGGCCCGAAGGCCTCGATGCAGGTCTCGATATAGGGGGCCCAGAGCTTGGCCAGCGCCTCCGACGACAGGCCGGCCTCCGGCCCCTCTTCCGGCATGCCGCAGAAGGCCATGGCGAGGCCGCCCAGCTTCACCGACACATTGGGGCAGGCGGCCAGGGCCTGGATCGACGCCTTCCAGCGGGGGAAGGTGTCGCACAGCGTTCCGCGATAGCTGGCAATGTTCAGGGGCGTGCCGCAGTGGTCCAGCACGATGGTCGTGTCCGGGAACTTGCGGGCCAGCGCCAGCACGTCGCCCAGCTGCGGCTCCAGCACCCAGGCGTCGAAGGTCAGTCCCAGGGGGGCCAGATGGCGGAAGCCCGCGTGGAAGGCGTCGCTGGCCAGCAGGCCCGGACCGGCATGGAACGGCGGGCCCAGCACCTCGGGATCCGCATCCCAGGCCCCCTGGTGGCGGATGCCGCGGAACCTGCCGCCCCCCGCCGCCGTCAGGGCCTCGAGCACGGGCCTGGCCCCATCGCCCAGGGTCATGTCCGCATGGCCGATGATGGCGGCGCAGGCGCGGAAGCTGCCATAGATGCCACTGGCGCTCTGGGCCGCGACGCCGTTCACGAAATCCACCTCTCCGACCACCTTCAGCTCCGGCGCGGCGTCGGCGCGGTAGAAGGCCCCGCATTCCATGAACACGGTCCCGATGACGTTGTGCCCGCTGGTCGCGTCGCCCCGCAGTTCCTGGAAGGTGTAGTAGGGCGTGCGGGCCACGGCCGCGATGAACGGGTGCGCCGGGCTGGGGAAGGACGCCAGCAGCGGCGTCAGGTCCCAGAGGTGGTGGTGCGGATCGATGATCGGCAGGTCGGGCTCGAGGATCACTTCAGGCATGGCGCTTCCCGGGGTCTGGTTCTGGTTGCCGCCCAGCTTATGGGGGGGCGACGATCAGACAAGCGGGAAAATCGGTGCTGACGTGTCTCCGGCGTCAGTCTTCGGCGTCAAACCCCACGAACACCGTCGCCTCGTCCACCGACTTGCGGCGGGAGACCACCGCATTGGCGGGAAAGCTGTCGTCCGGCCAGCCCATGGCCACGCAGATCATGATCACCTGATCCTCGGCGATGCCCGCATGCTCCCGCACCACCGGGGACTGCATGATGCCCTGGCTGTTGATCACGCAGCCCAGTCCCCGGGACCAGGCGGCATTGACCAGCGCATTGGTCACAGCCCCGCAGTCAAAGGGACCGATGTCGCTCCCGTGGATGGAGCGGTCATAGGTCACGACGATGGAGACCGGGGCATCGAACTGGCGGAATCCGCGCAGGACCCAGTCCGTCCGCTTTTCCTTGTTGTCCCGCTCGATGCCCATGGCCCCGAACAGCTGCTTGGCGATCTCCACCTGCCGGTCCCGGTGCGCGCCGGTGTATTCCCCCTGGGTGCGGAACTCGCGGGAGTGCGGGACACCGGCGAGGTTGCGCTCGGTATTGCCGGCGCGGATGCGGTCCAGGGCCTCCCCCCCCACCACGTAGAAGTTCCAGGGCTGGGTGTTCAGCGAGGAGGGCGCGCGCATGGCGAGCGCCAGAACCTCTCGGATGAGGGCGGGCGGCACCGGCTCGGGCTTGAAGCCGCGGATACTGCGGCGGCCCAGCACCACCTCGTCATAGGACAGGGTGTTGCTCTGAGGCGTGGTCATGGTCGTGTCTCCCCCGATGTCGTCCGCGTGGTCGCGGCTCAGTCCTTCCAGCCGCAGGTCTGGCCCTTGTTCTGGGCCGTCAGCCAGGTGTTCAGGGGGGCGAAGTACTCGGCCATGGCGCTGGCGTCGATGGTCTTCTCGCCGGTGAAGGCCTCGAGCGCCTCGGGCCAGGGCCGGGACTGGCCCATTTCCAGCATCTTCGCGAAGCGCTTGCCGACCGTCTTGTCGCCGAACACGGAGCAGCGGTTCAGGGGCCCCTTCCACCCCGCCTGGCGGCAGGCCGCACGATAGAACTGGTACTCGTAGATGCGGGCCAGGAAGTAGCGGGCATAGGGGACCGAGGTGGCCACGTGGTTCTTGGCACCGGGATCGAAGGCGTCGGCGGGCCGCGGTCCGGGCGGCGTCAGCCCCTGGTACTGCTTCACCAGCGCCCACCAGGCGTCATTGTAGTGCTCCGGCGTCACCTGGCCGGAGAAGACCTGCCAGCGCCACTTGTCCACCATCAGGCCGAAGGGCAGGAAGGCCACCCCATCCATCGCAACCCGCAGGAGATAGGGAATGTCCGCCTCCGGGCCGGGGACGGTGTCGATCAGGCCCAGCTGCTTGAGGTAGCCGGGGGTGAGGGCGTTCAGCCCGGCAAAGTCCCCGATGGCCTCGTGGAAACCGTCATTGGCCCCGTTCTCGAACAGGAACGGCTGGTCCTTGTATGCCCGCTGGTAGAGGTTGTGGCCCAGCTCGTGGTGCACGGTGAAGAAGTCGTCGGCATTCACGTGGACGCAGGCCTTCAGCCGGATGTCGTCCTTGTTGTCCACGTCCCAGGCCGAGGCGTGGCACTGCACCTCCCGATCCCGCGGGCGCACGATCATCGACCGCTCCCAGAAGGTCTTCGGCCAGGGGTCGAAGCCCAGGGAGATGTAGAAGTTCTCCGCCGTCTTGACCATCTTCACCGGGTCATAGCCGTGGGTTTCCAGGGCCTTGGTCAGGTCGTAGCCCATGCCCGGGCTGTTGGCCGGGGCGACCACGTCATAGATGTTGCCCCACTGCTGGCCCCACATGTTGCCGGTCAGGTCCTCGCGGATCGGCCCGGTCCTCGGCTGGACCTGATCGCCGTAGCGGGCGTTCAGGCGGGCGCGGACGAAGCAGTGCAGGTTCTGGTAGAGCGGCTTCACCTGGCCCCACAGATGGTCGGTGAGCGCGGCAAACTCTTCCGGGGTCATGTCGTAGCCGGACCGCCACAGGGCGCCGGAGTCCGCATAGCCCACATTGCGGGCCCCCTCGTTGGCGAGCGCCGTCAGCCGCACATAGTCGGCCTTCATCGGCGGAGCCACGAGGCGCCACTTCTCCCAGACCTCCTTCGCCCGGGCCGGGTCGCGGGTGGTGGCCAGCACGTCCTCGAGGTCCTCGAGGTGCAGGGTCTTGCCGTCCACCGTGGCTGTGCCGGAGGAATAGAGGGTGGCGAGCCGGGCCTCTATGTCGGCCATTTCCTGCGCCGCGCCGGGACGGTCGGGGGCGGCGAGGACCAGGCCGTTCTTCAGCAGCATCAGCTTGCGCCGGGTCACCGGGTCCGTCGCCACGCCGTCGAACCGTGCGGCCTCCTTGGCGTAGCGGGTGGACAGGTCGGCGAATTCCGCGCCGGCCTTGGCGGTGAGGAAGTTGGTGTCCGCGTTGATGTAGGTCTCCTGAACCCACTCCGCCTTCTGGGCGTAGACGTTCTCCTCGGCCAGGGCCTTTTCCGCGGCGGCAACGAAGGCGGCAGCCTCCGCCGGGGTCGGCTTGGCGGCGACCGTCTGCTGGGCGTGAGCGGCGGTCCCGATCAGCAGGGCGGATACGGCGACGGACAGAAACAGGCGGGTCAAGACGATCTCCGGATCGGTTCGAACGGTGGCGCAGTCGATGCGGTTCCAGCGGACGCGTCAAGTCGTTTGCCGCGCTGTACCCTTGCCGCCGGTGCGACGCCGACGCAGACTGGAGTCTCGCCAGGGGGAGTCTCATGAATTTCGGTCGTCTATGTCCTGCGGTGGCCGCGGCCATCGCGTTTGCCTTGTCGGGCCTCGCCTTCGCCCAGACGGCGCCGACTCCCGCCGGAACGCATCTCGCGGTCAGCGTCAGCTTCCCGGTCACGGCGGCGGCGAAGCCCCAGGACGGGCGGGTGATCCTGCTGTTGAGCCGCGACCTGACCCGGGAGCCGAAGAGTCACGTGGCCCCCAATGCGCCCCTGGACGCCCCCTACATGTTCGGGCTGACGGTGGATGGCCTCGCCCCGGGTGCCGTTGCGGTGCTGGACGACACGGCGTTCGGCTGGCCCTCCCGGACCCTGTCCGGCCTGCCGGAGGGCGACTACCTCGTCCAGGCGGTGCTGAACCGCTACGAGACCTTCCATCTGGCCGACGGCCGGGTGCTGAAGCTGCCTCCCGACAAGGGGGAGGGCCAGCAGTGGCAGTCGAAGCCCGGCAACTTCTATTCCAGGCCGGTGAAGCTGCACATCGACCCGGCCCATCCGCAGGCCGTGGCCCTGACCCTCGACCAGGTGATCCCGCCCATCGCGCGAAAGACCGATACCGAATTCGTCCGCCATGTGCGGATCAAGAGCGAGCTCCTGTCGAAGTTCTGGGGCCGGGACACCTACATCGCCGCCCACGTTCTGCTGCCGGCGGGCTTCGACAAGCACCCGGAAGCGCGCTTCCCGCTGATGGTCTTCCACGGCCACTTCCCGGACGATATCTCCGAGTTCCGCACCACCCCGCCGGACCCGGACCTGAAGCCGGTCTATTCCCCCCGGTTCCACCTGGAAGGCTATAACCGCATCGAGCAGCAGGAGGCCTACGCCTTCTATCAGAAGTGGATATCCAAGGACTTCCCCCGATACCTCGTCATCGAGGTCGAGCACCCGACCCCCTATTTCGACGACAGCTATGCGGTGAACTCCGCCAATGTCGGCCCCTATGGCGATGCCATCAACAAGGAGCTGATCCCCGAGGTCGAGAAGCGGTTCCACGGCCTGGCCCAGGGCTGGGCCCGGTTCACCTATGGCGGCTCCACCGGGGGCTGGGAGGCGCTGGCCACCCAGGTCTTCTACCCGGACATGTACAACGGGGCCTTCGCTGCCTGCCCGGATCCCATCGACTTCCGGGCCTACACCCTCATCAACCTGTACGACGACGACAACGCCTATGCGCTGAAGGGCGAGGCCTCCAGCGTGGAGCGACCGGGCTTCCGCAACTATCTGGGCGAGGTCACCGGCACCCAGCGGGACATGAACTACATGGAACTGGTGCAGGGCGACCACGGGCGGTCCGGCCAGCAGTACGACATCTGGCAGGCCGTGTTCGGCCCCGCCGGGACAGACGGCTATCCCAAGCCCGTCTTCGACAAGCTGACCGGCAAGATCGACCACGAGGTGGTCGCCTACTGGCACGACCATTTCGACCTGTCGGCCATGATCGCCCGGGATTGGCAGGCCCTCGCCCCCAAGCTGCAGGGAAAGATCCACGTCTATGTGGGCAATGGCGACAACTACTATCTCACCGACAGCGTCTATTTCGCCCAGGAGCGGCTGGAATCCCTCAAGCCCGGCTACGGCGGCGAGGTGGCCTATGGCGACCGGGCGGAGCACTGCTGGAACGGCGATCCGACCCAGCCCAACGCCTACAGCCGCCTGCACTACAATTATCAGTACCTGCCGAAGATCCTGGAGCGCATCAAGCAGAGCGCGCCGGCCGGGGCGGACCTGACCAGCTGGCGCTACTGAACCGGAACGACCCCGCCGTCGCGGACCGGCGGGGTCAGCTGTTGCCGAGATTGTATTTCATGATCGACCCGTGGGGCCCGGTGCGGTCCCGCTCCAGGGCATAGACCTCGCCGGACGGTCCGGTGCGCCGGGCCAGCACTGCGGCGATCTCGCCCCGGTCGTCGTCGGTGAGGCGAAGGCCTTCCACCGCCAGCGTCGCGGGCAGGTGCGAGGCATTGCGGGCCCCGACGATCACGCCGGCCACGTGCGGCTGGTCCAGCACATGGCGGGAGGCGACGGCGGACAGGGTGGCACCGTGCCGGTCGGCGACCCGCTTCAGGGTCTGGAGCAGCTGCTGGAACAGGTCCCAGCCGCCGAATTCCTCGATGATCAGGCGGTACTTCACCAGCGACCGGTTCTCCAGCGCACCCTCCGGAGCCGGGCGCCCCAGCCACCGCTCCGAGAGGAAGCCCCCGGCGAGGGTTCCGTAGCAGAGCAGGCGCATGCCAAGTGCTGCGCAGGCCTGCGCCATTGCCCCCTCCGGCCGGGTGTCCAGCAGGGAGTACTGAACCTGCAGGGTTGCGAAGACGACGCCCGCGGCGGCGATCTCGCGCACATGGGCGGCGTCGAAATTGGTGCCTCCGATCAGCTCGATCTTGCCCTCCTGCTGCAGGTCCAGCAGCGCCAGGGCCGCCTCGACATGGCGGGGCTGGTCGTAGTCCCACCAGTGGAACTGCACCAGGTCCAGCCGTTCGGTCCGCAGGCGCTGCAGGGACCGGTCGATGATCCTGCGGACGTCGGCGGGGGTGATCCGGGGCAGGAGGTCCAGGTCCGGGACGAATTTGGTATGCACGCGCAGCCGCGCCAGGGCCTCGTCCCCCCGGGTCTGTCGCAGCCGGGCGCGGAAGTCGCCGATCATCTCCTCCACCCCGGTGTAGATATCGGCGCAGTCGAAGGTGGTGACGCCCGCATCGTAGAAGGCCTGCAGGTCGTCGCTCACCGCCTCCCGCGCCACGGGGCCGTGGCCGCCGGCCAGTTGCCAGCCGCCGCGGATGACGCGGGAGATGCGATAGCCGGGGGCGAGGTCGAAGGTCTCGGCAAAGCTCAACGGACGGGTCTTTCGGTGGCGGTGACGTCGCTGTGGCGGAACCGGCGCAGGCCCAGCCGGGTGATGCGCAGGCGGGACGGACAGTTGGGGTCGGGGCAGGCCACCTCCGCGTCGGTGGACATCCAGTCATTCGGATGGGTCGGACGCTGCTTGGCGGCCAGCAGGGGCAGGACCGCGGCCAGGGAATAGATGGAGAAGCCCTGGCCCTCCGGCAGGAACAGGTTCTCGCCCCGCAGCTCGAACCAGTCGCCGGGCTGTGCGGAGCAATAGAGCCGCGCGCCGGGCGGGGCCACCACCTCGACCCTCAGGTCATGGAGCTCGAAGCTGTCGTCGCTGTTGTCCATCAGGTCCTCCGGCGGCGAAGGGCGGGGATCAGCGCCAGTCCCGCCATGCCATAACACGCCACCACGGTGAAGCTGATCGCGGGCCCCAGCCCCGCGGCCGGGCCGAAGATCCGCTCCCCCGCCAGGGCCACGGCGGTGGGGCCGAAGCCCGCGCCGATGGCCACATTGAGGAAGAAGCTGATGGCCATGGCCCGCCCCCGCGCGCGGTTGGGCGTCCCGTCGAGAATGGCGGACAGGCCAGAGGCCGTGACCACGGCGGACAAGGCGAAATAGGCGGTGACAGCGGTCAGGACCAGGGGCAGGCTCGGACTGTTCAGGGCCAGCGCCGCGGGCAGGGCCGCCAGCACGGCCAGGCCGCACAGCTCGACCTTGCCCCGGGGGCCCCGCCAGCGGGCGAACCGGTCGGCCAGGGTCCCCCCGGCCAGCATCCCGCCCCCATAGCCCAGCATCAGCAGAACCCCCAGCTCCACCCCCACCGCGGCCGGGTCGACGGCGAAGCGGCGGATCAAAAGAGAGGGCGCCCAGGCCCCCACGGCATTGTCCACCAGCGACGCGACGGCGACCACGAGGAAGACCGGGGCAATGGCCCGCCAGCCCCCTTCAGCGGCCGGTGCCGCGGAGTCGTGTGCAGCTGTCTCTGCTCC
The DNA here is from genome assembly GCA_903874895.1 of uncultured Caulobacterales bacterium. Taxonomy (GTDB): domain Bacteria; phylum Pseudomonadota; class Alphaproteobacteria; order Caulobacterales; family Caulobacteraceae; genus CAIMFV01. Next base: position 10,005 of record CAIQUG010000214.1, read on the forward strand.
GTCCTGGCGCCGCGCCGGCTCGCGCACGGTCAGCAGCACCAGGGTCCACAACAGGCTCGGCGCGCCGATGGCCAGGAATACCAGCCGCCAGGGCGCCCAGTGGGCCAGGGGTGTCAGGGCAAAGAGGCCCGCGCGCACCGCCTCCAGCACGCCGCCGCCGATCAGGATCGCGCCACCGATACCGATGGCGATGCCGGTGAAATAGACCCCCACCGCGGCCCCCCGGCGCTGGGGCGGGAAGCAGTCGCTGATCAGGGAGATGGCAGCTGGGGACAGGACGGCCTCCCCCAGCCCGACCACGATGCGCGCGGCGAACAGCACCTCGAAGGACGGGGCCAGCCCGCACATCAGGGTGCCGAGGCTCCACACCGCCACCCCGCCGGCGATCAGGTTGCGGCGGGACATCCGGTCCGCCAGCACGCCCAGGGGCAGGCCCGCCACCCCATAGACCATGGCGAAGGCCAGCCCCAGCAGGAGGCTCATCCCCGTGTCGCCCACATGCAGGTCGTGACGGATCGGATCCACCAGCAGGCTCAGCACCTGCCGGTCGGTATAGGCCAGCACGGCGGTGGCGAAGAGGATCAGCACCACGGTCCAGGCCCGGCGGGCGCTGGGATAGGGAGGGGTTGCGTCACTCATGCGAGGGCCGGTCCGCCGGCGGCGATCCAGGCGTCGATCCGGGCCTCGAGGATGTCCAGGGGCAGGGCCCCGGTCATCAGGACCTGGTCATGGAAGCGGCGGATGTCGAAGCGGGCCCCGAGCCGTTCCGTCGCCCGTCGGCGCAGGGCCTGCAGCCGAAGCTCCCCGACCTTGTAGGCCGTGGCCTGTCCCGGATCGGCAATGTAGCGGTCGATCTCCACGGCGATGTCCCGGGCGGCCATGGAGGTGTTGTCGGTCATGAAGGCGATGGCCTTGTCCCGCGACCATCCCCGGGCGTGCAGGCCGGTGTCCACCACCAGCCGCACGGCCCGCAGCATCTCGAAATCCAGATGGCCGAACCACTGCCAGGGGTCGGTGAACAGGCCGAGCTCCTTGCCCAGGGACTCCGAATAGAGGCCCCAGCCCTCCACATAGGCGGTGAAGTCGCCGCCGAACCGCAGCATGTCCGGCAGGGCGGCGTTCTCCTGCGCCAGGGAGCCCTGGAAATGGTGCCCGGGCACGCCCTCGTGCAGGGTCAGGGTCTCCAGGGTCGGGATCGGCCGGGTGTCCAGCATGGACATGTTGAAATAGAGCACGCCGGGCCCCGACCCGTCCGCCGGGCCGAGGGTGTAGTAGCCGGTCCCCCGGGTCTCCCCCAGGGACGGCAGGGCGCGGACCTCGAACGGAGCCTTCGGGCGACGGTTGAACAGCCGCGGCATGCCCAGCCAGATGCGGTCGAGGATGCTGGCAAACCGGGCCAGCAGGTCCTCCGGTCTGGAGACATAAAAGGACCGGTCCGTGCGGACATGGGCAAACAGGGCGTGCAGGTCGCCGTCGAACCTCAGGTCCCGGCGCACGGCCTCCATCTCCCCCCGGATGCGGGCCACTTCCGACAGGCCGAGTGCGTGGATCTCGTCGGCGGTGAGACCGGTGGTGGTGTGCCGGGCCAGCGCCGCCGCATAGACCCGGGCACCGTCCTTCTGGCCGCACAGGCCCGGTTGCTCCCGGGCCGCCGGGAGGTAGGTCCCAGTCAGGTAGCGCTTCCACAGGGCGTAGCCGGGCAGCACCTCGTCCACGATCACCCGGCGATAGGCGGCGGCGAGACGGGCCTTGTCCGTGGCCGGGAAGGTGGCGGGCAGGTCCAGCACCGGCTTGTAGAAGGGCGTGGCCTCCGGTGCCAGGGCCAGCATGGCGTCCACCTCGGCCAGCACATTGAGGACCACGACCCTCGGCTGGACATAGCCCCGGGCCAGGCCCTGGGCCAACTGGTCCATGGCATTGCGGAGGTAGCCGGCGAACCAGTGCATCCGGGCGAGGCCCGCCTCGTGGTCGGCCACCGTATGCAAGGGCGCGCCGGCACCGGATGCAGCGTCGGGAAAGCTGACCTGCAGGCCGAAGGACGGATCGAGGTTGGTCATCCGGCCGATGTCGAACAGGCCGGACGTGATGTCCTCGATGGCGGCCGTGGTGCGATAGCGGAACACGTCATAGGCCAGTCGGTCGGTGTCGCTCAGCGCGCCGCGGTCGATGCCGGCCAGTCCCCGGGCATCCCGTTGCCTGGCCTTGAGGCGCAGGTCCCGGTAGGCGTCGGACAGGGGATCGGTGAAGCGCGCCGCGTCCACGCCCTTGGCCCGGACAGCATCCAGCGGATCGATGGACCGCTCCGACCGGGCGCTCTCCGCCAAAAGGGCCCGCAGGGCCGCCCCGGCATCCGGGGCGGGTGCGGCGGCCACCGGGCCCAGACCCGCAGCCAGCCCCGCGCCGGTCAGGGCCGCCCCGGCCACCAGCCGCCGTCGCGACCAACCGTTCTCAAGCGTCATGCTGTACATCCCCCGGCCAGGCCCGCGCCTGGTCCGTCCCTCGTCCACAGGTTTGCCCCGCCCGTCCGGTGTGCGCAATCCGCCGTGACCGCGATTTAAGGATTTGAACTCCCCCGGACGAGGCGTCACTGTGCGGCGGAAAGCCCCCGGGATCGGGCGGCAGATACGGGGAGACCACGGACATGCGCGACCTCAGCGGCAAGACCGCCTTCATCACCGGCGGCGCCAGCGGCATCGGCCTGGCCATGGCCCATGCCTTCGGCGAGGCGGGCATGTCGGTCATGCTGGCCGACATCGAGGCCGAAGCCCTGGACGCCGCCGTCCGCGGCCTGGAGGAGCGCCAGATCCGCGCCGCCAGCGTGATCTGCGACGTCTCGGTCCGCGGGGCGGTCCAGGCGGCGGCCCAGCGCACCATCGACACCTTCGGCAAGGTCCACGTGCTCTGCAACAATGCCGGCGTCGGCGGCGGCGGCCTGATCAGCGACGTGAAGCCCGCCGACTGGGACTGGGTGGTCGAGGTCAATCTGATGGGCGTGGTCTACGGCATGGAGACCTTCCTGCCCCTGATCCGCAGCCACGGGGAGGGGGGCTATGTGGTCAACACGGCCTCCATGGCCGGCATGGTCTCGCCTCCGGGGATGGAGCCCTACAACGCCACGAAGTTCGCCGTGGTCGCCCTGTCGGAGGGGTGGCGCCTGCAGCTGGCACCGGAGAACATCGGCGTCGGGGTCCTCTGCCCGGGCTTTGTCCGCACCAATATCGACAAGTCTGCCCGCAACCGCCCCGACCGTTTCGGCGGACCCGGGGAGGTGGAGCTGGGCGTCGCCTCGGCGCTCGTCCAGGCGGGCATCGACCCCACCCAGGTGGGCGTGCGGGTGCGCGAGGCGATCCTGAACGACGAGCTCTACATCTTCACCCACACGAACATGCGTGGCGCGGTGGAGGAGCGGTTCGCCCGGATCATGGCCGGGTTCGACGCCGCGGAGGCCAGCCCGGCGCTGAAGGGCGTCGAATCGGCCCTGCCGGAGATCGTCACCCATCTCGGCGGCTGAGGCGCGCGCGAAACTTATCGCTGACAACTTACAGCGGAGTGCACTTTTCGACCCGCTTAAGGTTAAATCTGCCCTGAAATCCCTTGCTCCTGCGGATTTCGCGGTTCAGACTTCCTCCAGATACGGCGCGGGGGCGGAATTTTTCCGCCTTACAGCGACCGACACCTGAGGGCGTGGCGAACCCATGCTGCGCCCGGGTCACGGAGGAAACCATGGGGGCGATCAGTGGCGGGCGCGTGCGCTCGCGCGGCATGAATGCTTTTTCAGCTCTCGGCGCAGGGGCCTTCATCCTGACCGTGGCGGCCATGACCTGGGCCGTCACCGGCTGGATCATGCTGGAAATGGCCCAGCGGGCCAATCTCTAGCCAGCCGGTCGATCGCTAGGGTGCCACGGCGGCGGCCTCGGCCGCCTGCTGGTGCTTTTGCGACGCGTTGATGCGGCCCATGATGTAGGCCCCTGCCGTGGTGGCCTCATAGGCTGACGCCGTGCCGCGTGAGAGGCCGAGGTCTGCCGGGTTCACCGGGGCCACGAAGTCCGGATCATAGAAGGTCGCGATCGACAGCCGCTCCCGTCCCGAGCGGTTGGTCACCCGGTGCAGGGTGGAGCGGTAGCGGTCATTGGACCAGCGGGCCAGCAGGTCGCCGATATTGACCACCAGCGTCCCCGGGATCGGCGGCGCGGCGACCCAGGCCCCGGACGGGTCCAGCACCTCCAGGCCTCCCACATCGTCCTGCCACAGCAGCGTGACGCAGCCGTAGTCGGTATGCGGCGCGACGCCGAACAGTTCCCCCGCCCCCTGCACCGGGTGGGGTGGATAGTAGACGCACTGGGTCCGCTGCAGGGGCTTGTCATACTTGTCGGCAAAGAAGGTTTCGCCGACGCCGAGGGACAGGGCCACGGCGCGGAGGAAGCGCTGGCCGCAGGCGGCAACGGCGGCGAAATAGCGGGTCAGGGCCCGCTCGAACGCCGGATTGTCAGCCGGCCACTGGTTCGGTCCCCGCAGGGGCTGGCCGGCCAGCACCGCCGGGTCGTCCCGGGGCAGTTCCAGCCCGATCTGGTAGTATTCCTTGTAGTCCGGGTTCTCGGCCCCGGCCATCTTGGTGCGGCCGATGGCGTTGAAGCCGCGCACCGACTCCTTCGGCGCGACCTTCAGCTTCTCCTCCAGGGGCTGGCGAAAGAAGGCCATCGCCTCCCGCGCCGCATCCTCGATGATGTCCGCCGCGATCCCATGGTTGCGGATGTAGCAGAAGCCCGACCCGGCAAAGGCCTGTGCCACCTGATCGGCGATCCTGCGGGTCTGCGCCGGATCTCCGGAGGCAAGGCCTGCAATGTCGATCACCGGGATGTAGTCTGGGGTCTGCGGCATGGGCGGTTTCATCCGTCGGCGGAGGAGAGGCGGGCAGCATAGACCCCTTCGCGGCGAAGGACAGATCCCCCGGTGCGCATTGACGGGGACGGCCGGCCTGTCCAAGCTTGGACCCGGACAAGAAGGATCGTCATGCTGAAACTCGCCCTCTCCGCCGTCGCCCTCGCCACGCTGGTCGCCACCGCCGCGACGGCCGCGCCGACATCGACATCGGCACCGGCACCCGCGCCGGCAACGGCTGCGCCCCTCGCCGCCGATCTCGCCGACTTCCGTGCCCTCTACAAGGAACTGGTGGAGACCGACACCAGCTTTCCGGCGGGCAGCTGCACGATGGCGGCCGAACGGGTGGCCTCGCGGATGCGGGCGGCGGGGTTCACGGACCAGGACCTTCACCTGATCGTGCCGCCGGACCATCCCAAGGACGGCAACCTGGTGGTGATCTATCCGGGCCGGGACCCGAAGGCCAAGGCCGTGCTGCTGCTGGCCCACATCGACGTGGTGGCGGCCAAGCGCGAGGACTGGACCCGCGATCCCTTCACCCTGGTGGAGGAGGGCGGCTATTTCTACGCCCGGGGCAGCTTTGACGACAAGGCGCAGGCCGCGATCTGGGCCGACACGCTGATCCGCTACCGCAAGGCCGGCTACAAGCCCCGGCGGACGCTGAAGATGGCCCTGACCTGCGGCGAGGACAGCGCCGCGGTGAACGGGGCGGAATTCCTGTCGACCCGGCATCGGGACCTGATCGACGCCGGCCTCGCCCTGAACGAAGGGGCTGGCGGCCAGCTGGACGCCGCGGGCAAGCGGGTCTCCCACACCGTGCTGGCCGCGGAGAAGTCGGCGGTGTCCTTCATCTTCGAGGTGACCAATCCCGGCGGACACAGTTCGCGGCCTGTTCCGGACAACGCCATCTACCACCTGGTCCGGGCCGTGGACCGGGTCAGCCACTACGAGTTTCCGGTGCAGCTGGATGACGCCAACCGGGCCTTCCTCAGCCGGATGGCACCGGTCACCAGCGGCGAAACCGGACAGGCCATGCGCGCCATCGTGGCCAATCCGCAGGATGCGGCGGCGGACACCCTTCTGAGCCGCGACCCGAGCCTCCACGCCATGCTGCGCACCACCTGCGTCGCCACCATGCTGGAGGCGGGCCATGCGGAGAATGCCCTGCCCCAGAGGGCCCGGGCGACCATCAACTGCCGGATCTTCCCCGGCGTGCCGATGGAAGAGGTGCGTCAGACGCTGATCAGGATCGTGGATGATCCCGCCGTATCGATCCCGCCGGCGACCCTGCACTTCCCGCTGGCCGCCGCGCCGCCCCTGACACCTGCGGTGCTGGGGCCGGTGGAAACGGTCTCGGCCCAGATGTGGCCCGGCGTTCCGGTGGTGCCGATCCTCCAGGCCGGTGCGACGGACGCCACCTTCCTCAATGCGGCCGGGATTCCGGCCTTCGGGATTTCCGGTCTGTTCGTGGAGCCGGACCTCGGTCACATCCACGGACTGAACGAGCGGATCCCGGTGCGCTCTCTCTATGAGGGGCGGGAGTTCCTCTACCGCCTGGTCCGCCTCTATGCCGACCAGAAGTAGCGGCGAGACCGTCGCCCTGCGGATCCGCTATCTCGGTGCCGGACCGGTCGTCTGGTCCGGAGGGCTGGAGAATTCCGGCCTGCAGGACCGGGACGAGGGCCTTCACCCGGGGACCCCCTTCGCCGGGGGCGAGACGTTCGATCTCGAGCTTGTCGTCACCTCCGGGACCGGCGGCAGGCCGGTGCTGTCAGGGCCGTCTGCCCATGGGCCACCGACCGCCCGGTTCCTGTACCTCAGCTGGCGAAATGACACGGGGGCCTATGCCCGTCGACTGAAGCTGTCCCTGGCGGACATCTGCTGGGATGAGATCCGCCGTGCCACGGGCCGCAGCGAGCCCCTGGTGGCCCTTGTGGATGACCGGGCGCCACGGGTGACCCGGGGTGGGGTCAATATCGGGGGTGCCCACCCCGTCTCCTGGGGCCTTCCAGATGGTTAATAGGATCCTAACATAGAAATTAGCATCCTATTGACCATGCGGAACCTCTGAACCGCGCAGGGACAGATAGAGCGCGACCATGGCCCAGGTATCCAGTCGGCAATAGTCCAGCAGTTGGGTGCGGATGGCCTCCCGCCGCGCCGGATCGGTGCTCGGTTGCAGGGCTTCCCGATAGGCCTCCTGCGCCGCCAGACCGTCCTGAACCCCTTGCAGGGCCTCGTATGTCAGCTCCGGCAGGCGGCAGGGCAGCACCGCCTTGATGGACCAGGAGCCCTGCATATCCCGGTGGTAGTAGGTGTTGCGCACCACGGGGAGCAGGTCCACCACCCGGTCCGCCGCCGCCTCCAGCCGGGGGGCCAGATGGGGAAGAAGCCGGGCCAGCCGCCGGATGCAGCCCCGTTCCACCGAAGCATGCCAGGCGACGATGGCACCGGAGTCGCCCACCGCGTCGAGCAGGGCCTCGGCGCAGGCACGGGAGGGATCCTCCCCCGTCAGATCAAGGAAGGCGGTCTGTGGATAAGTCCCGTCCGGTGCCGCCAGATGGCAGGAGAACTGGAATGGCACCGCTTCGAAGGGGCGCGTGCCCAGCCACAGGGGAACGGCGAACCCGACCGTCTCGAAATCGAGGAAGCGGAGCGGGGCGGGCCAGTCCGCCACGGCCGCGCGGAAGCCCTCCGGATCATGGAAGGCCACCCCGGTCCGGGTGGCGGTGACGATCCGGTCCAGGGCCGGGGGCAGGGCGAGATCCAGCGGTGCGTCCCGCAGATCGAAGGTCCCTGCCTGTCGCAGCGCCGCGGCCACGGTCTTGCCCGCCGCTCCCGGCAGCAGCTCCGGCGGAAAATCGGCACCGGGGGGCTCTCCGGCACGGCAATGGTCGAGAAACGGGCACGGGAAGGGCGTACCGCATTGCGCCCCGGTGGTGATGTCGGGCTCGTTCCCGGCCAGGCACTGCCGGGCGCCGGTGACGACCAGGTGCCGGCTGTTGACCAGGGGCACCACCCGCTCGGAAACGTCCACGGTGCGGAGCAGCCCCCCATAGGTCCCCGGGCGAGTATAGGTGAAGGTCTTGTCGATGTGCGCCAGGTCCGCACCGGACACGGTCAGGCCGGCACCGAGCGCCACCCAGACCTGCGAGGCGAGGTCGCGCAGATGATACGGTTTCACCGACGCGGCGCTCTTCACCTCGCAGATGCGCCAGCCATCGTCCCCCTCCGGCAAGAGCAGGTCGACCCGGACGAGCACGTCCTCGTGGACGAAGGTCGCCTCGAACAGCGGATCGCGGGCCCCGCCGGCGATCCGCTCCCGGGTCTCGATCACGGCGTCGCCCAGCCGGTCGTCATGGCCGATCAGCACGCCCCCGGGCGTCAGGTGCCGGGCGATCTCCCCCACCTGATGTCCGACCTGCAGCAGCACCCCGCGGCCGAGGTCCGCCGGCAGGAGGTCGCGCCGGTTCACCTCCAGCCAGAGCCTGCGCGGACACTGCTCGAACGAGGTGAGGCGGGACTTGGACAGGAAGGCACGAGGGAGGGTCAGGGGATCATCAGCACCCGGCCGACCGCGGCCCGGCTCTCGATATAGGCATGGGCGGCGGCGGCGTCGGCCAGCGGAAACTCCCGGTCGATGACCACCTGGAACTCGCCCCGCGCGGCTTCGTCGATCAGGCGCTGGATCATGTCATGTGCCCGGTCGGTCATGATCTCCGCCCCGAGGAAGACGCCGCTGAGGGAGCGGTTTCCGCCCATCAGGCTGCCCACGTCCACGGTCATCGGCTCGCGTCCGGCCTGGCCGACCATCGACACCCGGCCGCGATAGCCGAGGGACAGGATCGAGCCCTGCAGGGTCGGCCCGCCGACGCTGTCCACCACCAGGTTCACCCCCTTGTTGTCGGTCAGCTTCATCACGCTCTCCGGCACGGACTGGGTGCGATAGTTGATCCCGTGGTCGAGGCCGTAGGCCTTGAGCCGGGCCAGCCGCTCGTCGCTTGAGGCGGTGGCCAGCACGGTGGCGCCGGCGCGCTTGGCCAGCTGGATCGCGGCAAGCCCCACTCCGCTGGCCCCGGCCTGGACGAGCACGGTTTCTCCGGCCTTCAGGCGACCGAACTCGAACAGGCAGTCATGGGCCGTACCGAAGGCCACGGGGATGACGGCGGCGAGGCGCGGGTCGAATCCATCCGGGATGGGCCAGC
>CAIQUG010000215.1 GCA_903874895.1 uncultured Caulobacterales bacterium
CCTTCCCCCAGCACCATGCCCCGGCGGTTGATGGAGAAGGGCCGGCAGGTGTCGTCGGACATGGCCTGGAGGGCGATCCAGCCCTTCCAGGACCCGTAGGTCAGGGCAGCTTCCGAGCCGCCGACGACGGCCACCTGGGTCCGGCCGGAGCGGATCATCCACAGGCCCTCGCCGATCGCATGGCCGGACGAGGCGCAGGCCGACGCGATGGTGAAGGCGGGACCCTGAACCCCGTACATCATGGACAGATGGCTGACCGGGGCCGAGATCATCTGCTTGGGGATGGACAGGGGATGGACGTTGGTCGCCCCCTTCAGGAAGCTGCGGGCGTAGCTGTCCTCGATGGTCTGGTTGCCGCCGGAACCGCAGCCCCAGATCATCGCCGTCCGGCGCTCCAGCACGGGATGGTCGATCAGGCCGGCCGTCTCCATGGCTTCGTGACCGGCGATCACCGCAAAGGCGGCGAAGGGGTCCAGATGCGCCAGCGGCCGAGGGCCGGACCGGGCCTCCAGCGCCCTGGTGTCCAGGGGTACGCAGACGGCGGCCGGGCCGGCAAAGGTGTGGATCTCGCTGTCGCCCACCCGCCGGTCGATCTTGGTGATGCCGCCGCGGCCCTGGTCGAGGGCCGACCAGGTGGCTTCAAGACCCTGGCCGAGCGCGGAGACGGCACCCATGCCCGTGATGACGACGCGACGGTGGGTCACTTGGGAGTCCTCGAAACAGGAGGGATCGGGAAAGGGGCCGTCCGGCGCGTCACGCCCGTGGCCGGATCAGCCGGCGGCAGCCTGCGGATCGCTCTTGGCCTGAACCACGGCGATGAAGTCGGCCAGGGTCTTGGTCTCGGCCACGTCGTTCTGCTCGATGATCACGCCGAACTTGTCCTCGAGGGCAAACATCACGCTGATCATGTCCAGCGAAGCGATGTTCAGGGCTTCGAGCGTGGCTTCCGGCTTCAGGTCCGCGCGGTCGATCGGCACCTCTTCGGCGATGATGTCGAGTATCTGGTCGGCGGTGATCGCCATGGAGCGTCCTTACAAGTCTGTGGGCCAGCTTGGCTGAGCGGCCGGGGAGTCGTCCCTACCTTAGTGGCATTCCGGAGGGGAGAAAACAGGGTCGGACGAAATCACGACGAAATGGCCGGCGTGCGGCGGCCGTCCGTGATCCGGCAGGGGGGGTCACGCGGCGGGCGCCTGGGCGCGGCGGACGCTGGCCCTGACCTTCTCGCTCTCCGACTTCAGCTGCCCGCAGGCGGCGAGGATGTCGCGTCCCCGGGGCGTGCGGATCGGAGAGGCATAGCCGCCCCGGTTCAGGATCGAGGCGAACCGCTCGATCGTGGCCCAGTCGGAGCATTCGTACGGCGCGCCCGGCCAGGGATTGAACGGGATCAGATTGATCTTGGCAGGGATGCCCTTCATCAGCTGCACCAGCCTGCGGGCCTCCTCCGGGCTGTCATTGATGCCCTTCAGCATGACATATTCGAAGGTGACCCGCCGGGCATTGGACAGGCCCGGATAGGCGCGGATGGCGTCCAGCAGCTCGGCGATGGGATAGCGCTTGTTCAGCGGCACCAGGGTGTTGCGCAGCTCGTCATTGGTGGCATGCAGCGAGATGGCCAGCATGGCCTGGGTCAGTGCCCCCGCCCGGGGGATCTCCGGCACCACACCGGAGGTGGAGACGGTGATCCGGCGTCGGGAGATGGCGATGCCCTCGCCGTCGGCGATGATGTCGATGGCCGCGGCCACGTTCTCGAGATTGTAGAGGGGCTCCCCCATGCCCATGAACACCACGTTGGACAGGCGGCGCTCTTCCCGGGGGGACGGCCATTCCTCGAGATCGTCCCTCGCCACCTGCACCTGGGCGATGATCTCTGCCGCCGTCAGGTTGCGGACGAGGGGCTGCGTCCCCGTGTGGCAGAAGGTGCAGTTCAGGGTGCAGCCCACCTGGCTGGAGACGCACAGCGCGCCGGCGCGGCCGACATCGGGGATGTAGACCGTCTCGATCTCGATCCCCGGTGCCGTGCGGATCAGCCACTTGCGGGACCCGTCCTTGCTGATCTGCCGCTCCACCACCTCGGGCCTGGCGAGGGTGAAGTGTTCTGCCAGACCGCTGCGCAGGTCCTTGGCCACGTCGGTCATGGCGGCGAAGTCGGTGACGCCGAAATGGTGGATCCAGCGCCAAAGCTGGCTGGCCCGCATCCGCGCCTTGTCCGGCGGGGTGAGGCCCGACGCCACCAGCGCGGCCTGCAGCTCCGTCCGGGTCAGGCCGGACAGGTTCACAGGGGCTGGGCGCGCGGGCGAGGCGCTGGACAGATCGAGCGTCACGCTCGCCATGGGCAGGAAACTCTCTAGGCTGGTGGGGGCGCACGGCGGGCGTACGCCCGAACGGCAAGACGCGTCGGTAGCAGAAATTTCCGGTCGAAGCAAAAAGCCGCCCTAGAACGCCGCCGAGGTGAGGGTTCCGTCCCGCTCCAGAACGGCCCGCTTCATGCCTTCACTGACGAAGGGCGTGGCGACATGGCCGTCGGCGTCGATGGCGATCATTCCGCCGTCGCCCTTCAGTGCGGCGATCTCGGCCAGGACGGCGGCGGTGGCGTCGGCCAGGGACTGGCCCGCCAGCCGCATGCGCAGGGCCACCTGGGCGGCGGCGGTGTTGCGCATGAAATACTCCCCCTGGCCTGTGCAACTGACCGCCGCATGCCGGTCGGCGAAGGTCCCGGCACCGATGATCGGCGTGTCTCCCACCCGGCCGGGCAGCTTGTTGAACACCCCGCCCGTGGAGGTCGCCGCCGCCAGCCGACCGTCGGAGTCCCGCACCACGCAGCCCACCGTGCCGTGGGCGAGCGCGCCGGGAGGATGGTTGGACTCGTCCTTTCCCGCGGGGGTGAACCAGGCAGCGGGATCGCCGATTTCCGCCAGGCCGTGGCGTCTCGCGAAGCCGGCGGCCCCGTCCCCCGCCAGCAACACGTGCGGCGTATGGGTCATGACAGCCCGGGCTGCCAGAATCGGACTTTCGAACCCTTCCAGCGCGGCCACGGCCCCGGCCTGGCCGGTGGCACCGTCCATCAGGCTGGCGTCGAGCTCATAGACCCCGGCGGCGTTGGGCGAGGCCCCCCGACCGGCGATGTAGAGGCCGGACACCTCGAGGGCGACCACGGTGGCGATGCAGACATCGAGGGCGGTGTCCCCCCGGGCGAGACGGTCGCGGCCGGCCTCGACCAGTCCGGCCATGTGTCTGATCTCATGGGTGTAATCCCGTGACCGGCGGGCACCTGCGCCCCCGTGCAGGGCCATGGCAAAGGACGACATCGGCATAGGTGAACCCTATTCACTCTTGCAACTCGCCATCAAGCCGATAGCGTCGGGCCGAAGCCATAAACCAGGGAGACGCCTCAATGAAGGCCGTGTTGAGCAAGATCGTCGGCGGACCGGAAACCCTTGTCGTCGAGGACCTTCCCGACCCCGTCGCCAAGGAGGGCGAGGTCGTCATCCGCGTCCATGCCTGCGGCGTGAACTATCCCGACGTGCTGATCATCGAGGACAAGTACCAGTTCAAGCCCGCACGCCCCTTCTCACCGGGCGGCGAGGTGGCCGGCGTGATCGAGAGCGTGGGCCCGGGCGTCACCGCGCTGAAGGTCGGGGACCGGGTGATCGGCTCCACCGGATGGGGCGGCATGGCGGAGAAGATCGCCCTGGCCGCCGGTCGCTGCATCCCCATCCCGGACTCCATGCCCTTCGATGAGGCCTCGGCCTTCATCCTCACCTACGGCACCAGCCACTATGCGCTGAAGCAGCGGGCCCATCTGAAGTCGGGTGAGACCGTGCTGGTGCTGGGTGCCGCCGGGGGCGTCGGCCTGGCGGCCGTGGAGCTGGCCAAGGCCGCCGGGGCCAAGGTCGTGGCCGCCTGCTCGAGCCAGGAAAAGGTGGATCTGGCCATCGCCCACGGGGCGGACAGCGGGGTGGTCTATCCCTCCGGTCCCTTTGACCGGGACGGGCAGAAGGCGCTGGCCGACCTGTTCAAGCAGGCCTGCGGCCCCAACGGTGCCGACGTGATCTACGATGCGGTGGGCGGCGACTATGCCGAGGCCTCCCTGCGGGCGATCGGCTGGGAAGGGCGGTTCCTGGTGATCGGCTTCCCGGCCGGCATTCCCAAGATCCCGTTGAACCTGACGCTTCTGAAGTCCTGCCAGATCATCGGTGTCTTCTGGGGAGCCTTCACGGCTCGCAACCCGGCGGAAAACGCCGAGAACGTGAAGGAACTGATGGGCCTCTACGCCGCCGGAAAGATCAAGCCC
>CAIQUG010000216.1 GCA_903874895.1 uncultured Caulobacterales bacterium
CTGCAGCACCATCTGGAGCAGTTCCCGGGCTGCGTCATCCTCGTGACCCACGACCGCTACTTCCTCGACCAGGTGACCAAGTGGACCCTGGAACTCGATCGCGGCAAGGGCATCCCCTATGAAGGCAACTACTCCGGCTGGCTGGAGCAGAAGACCAAGCGCATCATCCAGGAACAGTCCGAGAGCGAGGCCCGCCAGCGGGCCATGACCCGGGAACTGGAATGGGTGCGGTCGAGCCCCAAGGCCCGCCAGGCCAAGTCCAAGGCCCGTCTGGCCAGCTATGAGGAGATGGTCGCCGCCCAGGAGAATTCCCGCCTGGCCCAGAGCTTTGCCACCATCCAGATCCCCCCCGGCCCGCGCCTCGGCAACCTGGTGCTGGAGACCAACGGGCTGGAGAAGGAATACGGCGACCGGGTCCTGTTCAAGGACCTGACCTTCAAGCTGCCCCCCAACGGCATTGTCGGCGTGATCGGCCCGAACGGTGCGGGCAAGTCCACCCTGTTCCGCCTGATCACCGGCCAGGAAACGCCGGATGCGGGTACCATTCGCGTGGGCGAGACGGTGAAGCTCGCCTATGTGGACCAGAGCCGCGACAGCCTGAACCCGGCCAACAATGTCTGGCAGGAGATCTCCGGCGGCCTCGACATCATGAAGGTCGGCACCCGGGAAATCGCCAGCCGGGCCTATGTGGGGGCCTTCAACTTCAAGGGCCAGGACCAGCAGAAGAAGGTCGGCCTGCTGTCAGGGGGAGAGCGCAACCGCGTCCACCTGGCCAAGACGCTGGCGTCGGGCGGCAACCTGATCCTGCTGGACGAACCCACCAACGACCTGGACATCGAGACCCTGCAGGCCCTGGAAGAGGCTCTGGAGGAGTTCGCGGGCTGCGCCGTGGTCATCAGCCACGACCGCTGGTTCCTCGACCGTCTGGCCACTCACATCCTGGCCTTCGAGGGCGACAGCCACGTGGAATGGTTCGAAGGCAACTTCGAAGCCTATGAAGAGGACAAGAAACGCCGCCTGGGCGCCGACAGCCTCATCCCCCGGCGGATCAAGTTCCAGAAGTTCGCACGGTAGGGACCTTGCCGGGTTTGGGGCGGCCCATCAGGGCCGTCTCGGGGCCTGCGCGCCCGGCGACACGCCCACATGCCCCTGCCCGCGGCTCGTCGCCAGGGCCACCTGCCGCTGGCGTTCCGCGTATCCGGCCCGGCGGCGGTCATCCCGCTCGTCCACGCAGGCGGCGCACCGGACGCCTTCCACATAGGCGGGATGGGTCCGGGCCTCGGGACTGACCGGGCGGCGGCAACCGCGGCACAGGCTGTGCGTGCCCGGTGCCAGGCCATGGCCCACGGCCACCCGCTCGTCGAACACGAAGCACTCCCCGCGCCACAGGCTCTCCCCCGCGGGCACCTCCTCGAGATAGCGCAGGATGCCGCCTTCCAGGTGATAGACGTCCTCCACCCCCTCGGCCCGGAGGAAGGCCGTGGCCTTCTCGCAGCGGATGCCGCCGGTGCAGTACATGGCCACCTTCACGGGCCGCCCCTCCGGCGCCAGCCTCGCCCGCTCCGCCCGGAACCAGTCGGGAAAATCCCGGAAGGTGCGGGTGCCCGGGTCGACGGCGCCGGCAAAGGCCCCCACCGCCACCTCGTAGGCGTTGCGGGTGTCGATCACCACCGTGTCGGGGTCGGCGATCAAGGCATTCCAGTCCGCTGGGGCCACATACCGCCCCGCGCCGCCCACCGGATCAAGCCCCGGCTGGCCCAGGGTGACGATCTCGCGCTTCAGCCGCACCTTCATCCGGTAGAAGGGGGGCGCATCGGCGCTGGAGCGCTTCAGGGACAGGGTCTCGCACCCCGGCAGCCCGCGGATGTGGTCCAGCACGTCGGCGAGGGCGTCCCCCTGCCCGGCAATGGTGCCGTTGATCCCCTCCGGCGCGAGCAGCAGGGTGCCGATCACCCCCCGGGCGTCGCACAGCGCCTGCAACGGGCCCCGGAAGGCCGCCGCCTGCGCCCCGAACGGGGCAAAGCGATAGAGGGCAGCGACCTGCCAGGACGGTTCGGACATCGGCAAACGGAATTTCCGGGAGCGGCCATGGGAGCACCGGGCTCAAAACGCCATCTTCACGATCCGGCCCTTCCGTGCAAGGCTTTGACCCGTCGGAGACCGGTGGCGGGGGGCGTGCCGGATCCGCGGCTGGAGAGCTGAGGCCATGAGCCGTTTTTCCGCATCGCAGATGGCGATGACCGGGTTTCGTGTGGTGCGGGAGAATCCGGCGGCCGTCGCCGTCTGGGCCCTGCTGCAATGTGTCGGCGTCTTCGTGGCCGTCGGGGGCGTGGTCGTCCTGATCGGCAAGCCCGTGGCGGAGCTGCTGGCCGTCTCGCAGAACCCGGACGCGAAGCCGGACCCGCAGGCCCTGCTGTCCATATTGTCCCGGATGGCACCGTTCTTCCTGCTCCTCGTTCCCCTCGGCATCCTGGTCAGCTCGGTGATCAGGACGGCGATGAACCGCATCATCCTGCGTCCGCAGGACAAGGCCTTCGCCTTCCTGCGGATCGGGGCGGACGAGTGGCGGCAGTTCCTGCTCGGCCTGATGGTGATGTTCACTGTCGCGGGGGCCTATGTGGCCGTGCTGATCGTGATCGTCATCCTGGCGGTGATCATCGGCCTTCTGTCAAAGACGGTGCCCGCGCTGGGCATCCTCCTGGGCGTCGCGGGCGGGTTCGGGATCGCGGGCACGGCCATCTACGTGGCCGTGCGCCTGTCGCTGGCCTCGGCCCGGACCTTCGCCACGGGACGGGTGGACCTGTTCGGGTCGTGGGACGTGACCCGCGGGCACTTCTGGCCGATCCTCGGCACCTATGTCCTCTCGTCCTTCCTGCTGATGGTGGTCTGGTCCATGGGCTATGCCCTGATCTTCAGCGTGGCGGCCGTGACCACGGGCCTCGGCCCCACCGCCACGGCGATGCTGCATCCGGACTATGCCAGCGCCGCCACCTACTTCACCCCCTCGGCGGTGATCTATCTGGGGCTGAACGCCGTGATCAGCGCCCTGATCCTGCCGATCTCGTCCACCCCGGCGCCCGCCATCTATGCCGCCCTGACGGACGGTCCGCCCCCCGCGCCGGTGATCGAGGGCGGGCTCTATGTGCCGAAGGTGTGAAGGTCGTCTGTCCGGTGCGCCTTGCGCCGGCGGGTCCGCGGGCTTACCTTGGCCAGTGGCGGGTCCTGCTGTGGCTCACGTCGGAGGTCTCACATCCCAGGGACCGTAATCTTCTCTATAGGGAGCTGTCCCTCGCGGGGTTCGTGGACCTCGTGAAACGGCGCCCACCTGGTATGCCAGGTCTGAGTGGATTGAAACACCTTCACGGTTCTCATGGCGCCGCCACCCTTTCCCCCTGATGCCCCGGACACCACCCCTGCGGGGGACAAGGC
>CAIQUG010000217.1 GCA_903874895.1 uncultured Caulobacterales bacterium
CAGCAGATGCGACGCGAACGGCGGCGACGTCTTCCAGAACACGTGGAGACCGTCGTTCAGGCTGCCGAAATTGAAGCTGTACCGCACGGCGAGGCACGCGAGGCTCTTCTTCGAGAACAGGCTGATGTGTCCGTTTCGCGGTGCGGCGTACCACCAGCTCAGCCGCTGATGGGCCTGGATGTGTCCCTCGGACGTGAGCGTCGAGAACAGAATGACGCCATCGTCCGCGCGCAAGGCGGTGAGGTGGGCCATGAGGGCGGCGACATCAGGCACATGCTCGAAGACTTCAAATGCCGTGATCAGGTCGAACTCGCCCAGGGTCATCGGGTCTCGGTCGATATCGACGAACGGATCATACGAGGTTGATGAAAACCCCTCAGATCTCAGGATATTCGAAAGATGCCCGTTGCCGCCGCCGTAATCCAAATGACGGATTTCAGCGGCGCTGCTTCCAAATGCGGATGCAATGAGCGCGGCATTCGCCGCCGGGCGGACAACGTCATAGTCCGGATCGATATTTTTGTAAAAATCATTGTAGACGTGCGATGAAAAATCGTTGAGCGACCACTGATACATTTCCGGCGCGAAGCAAAAACCGCACTCAGTACACAGGGCGTAGTATATGGGAACTCCGACGATCGGCAGATAGACGCCGCGCGCTTCCTCGCACGTCTTGTTGAAATCAACAACATCATGCAGATGGCAGGTGCTACTGCAGATCGGGCAGGGCGGGACAGAAATCACACTCACCGTGAGAGCCTCCGATATTTCCGGCGATCGAGCCCTGCCCTGCCGGATAGCGGTGTAAGCGGGTGCTTCGGGCGTCAATCGACTTGACGAAAGGGGACGACGATCAGGACGTGCCCCTCACCACACGCTCCCGGTCTCCAAACCCGGAGACACCTCCGCAAGGCCGTCGGGTATCACTCGACCGGACTCCTGCGGCACCTCCGGTTTCATCGGGCTATGGCGATTCCTGTCCAGTTCCTCAGGAATATTGACCTGACACGGGGAATCCGCCCCCCCTGCCCACTCTTCAACGGCTGGCCCTGCCTTGAGTGACACGCCAGAAAGGATCCGGACATGACGGCGAGCGATCCTGACCAGAGCCCTGCCGTTGGCGAAACGCCCGACGCGAGCGGCCGGCAGCCTGCCGGACCGCCTGACGCGACAGCCCGACTCTCAGATATCCCGGCCATCAGGGAGGCCCTGCGTCGCCTCATCGCCGCCGGCCTGCATTCCGAGGCCGTCCAACTTGCCCGATCGCTGGCGCGCGCAGGTGCACTGGACTGCAAAACCCAGGTCGAGGCAGCGGGTTCCTGCCTGCAGGCGGGTGACCTGGAGAGCGCGGAGGAACTGGCCCGCGGGGCCGTTGCGCTGGAACCGGATGACGCGGCTGCGCGCAACACCCTCGCCTACTGTCTGATCCAGCGTCGCATGTTCGCGGCAGCGGCTGAGGAGGCCGCCGTCGCAGTCCGGCTGGACCCGTCGCTTGCCCCTGCCCACAACCACCTCGGCCTTGCGCTGATGGCTGCGGGACAGGCCGAGGCCGCGGTCGAGGCCTTTGCCCGGGCACTGCAACTGGCCCCTCGGGATCTGAACTACGGCCTGAACGTCGCCACCACACTCGAGGCGCTCGGTCGCCTCGACGAGGCGCTGGCGCGCATCGATGCGACCCGGAGGGTGCACCCCGCCTCCACCTCGGTCTATCTCATCCGAGCCGAGCTCCTGCAGAAGCTCCAGCGATACCCGGAGGCGCTGGACTGCTACGAAACGGCCATCGACCTCGCTCCCGACGACCCGATGGCGCACTGGTGGTACAGCCTGTGCCTGTTGCTGACGGGGCACCTTGCCGAGGGCTGGCGGGAATTCGAGTGGCGTCTGAAGGGATCCAAGCTGGGACCACCGCAGCGGCCACGTCCCATGCCACAGTGGCAGGGTGAGGACCTGAACGGTCGGTCGATCCTCGTCCACGCCGAGCAGGGATTTGGCGATGCCATCCAGTTCGCCCGATACGTGCCCCTGCTCCAGACGTCGGGTGCCAAGGTGGTGGTCGAAACCTATCCGGAGCTGGTCGAGCTGTTCGCAAGTCTCCCCGGACACCCCACCGTGCTGTCGTCCCTGGAGCCCGTTCCGGCACTGGATTTTCACTGCCCGTTCATGAGCCTGCCCCTCGCCCTCCTGGCAGACCATCCCGACATTCCGGCCCACACGCCCTATCTCTCGGTCCCGCCAGCGGCGGCGGCGCGATGGGCGTCAAGGTTCGACCCGCTCGACGGCCTCCTGGTCGGGCTCGTCTGCAGCGGCCGGCCAACCCACGGCAATGACGCAAACCGCAGCATGTCACTGGAAGTCCTGGCGCAAGCCTTGCCGCCGGGTCCCCGCTATTTCCTTCTGCAACAGGAGCTTCGCGAGGCTGATGCCAAGGTGCTGCTCCGGCGGCCGGACATCATCTGCCTGAAGGACGACCTGCGCGACTTTTCGGACACCGCCGCCGCCGTCGAACGGATGGATCTGGTCATCAGCGTCGACACCAGTGTCGCCCATCTCGCCGGAGCCCTTGCCCGCCCCCTTCTGCTGCTGTTGCCGTTCCAGCCCGAATGGAGATGGGGCCTCGCCTCCGACACATGCGCCTGGTACCCCACCGCCCGCCTCGTTCGCCAATCAGCCGTCGGGGACTGGTCCGACCCGATGGCCGCCGTGACCGAGGCGGTGAGCGCCCTTCCACGCGACAGGTCATCCTGACCCTGTCGGCGACGGCCAAGATTGACACCTGGCACGACCCCCTCGATG
>CAIQUG010000218.1 GCA_903874895.1 uncultured Caulobacterales bacterium
CTCGACCCTGATGGGGCTGGGGGCCTTCCCGGCCTCGGACCCCCAGTGGCTGGGCATGCTGGGCATGCACGGCTCCTACGAGGCCAACAACGCCATGCATGACTGCGACGTGATGGTCTGCGTCGGTGCGCGGTTCGATGACCGGGTGACGGGGCGCCTGGACGCCTTCTCACCCCGGTCGAAGAAGATCCATATCGACATCGACCCGTCCTCCATCGGCAAGATCGTCCGGGCCGATATCGGCATTGTCGGCGACGCTGGCGAGGTTCTGCGGGCCCTGATCGCTGCCTGGCGGGATGCTGGCTATGGCGAGGCGCGGGCGCGCCTGGATCCCTGGTGGAAGCAGATCGAAGGCTGGCGGGACCGCAAGTGCTTCGCCTATCCGGCCTCAGGCGAGCTGATCAAGCCGCAGTACGCGGTGGAGCGCCTGTGGGCGGCGGTCAAGGACCGCAACCCGATCATCACCACCGAGGTGGGCCAGCACCAGATGTGGGCGGCCCAGTTCATGGGCTTCGAGGCCCCCAACCGCTGGCTGACCTCCGGGGGCCTCGGCACCATGGGCTACGGCCTGCCCGCCGCCATCGGCGCGCAGCTGGCCTTCCCCGACGCGCTCGTCATCGACGTGGCGGGGGACGCGTCCATCCAGATGAACATCCAGGAGATGTCCACGGCCATCCAGTACGGCCTGCCGGTGAAGGTGTTCATCCTGAACAACGAATGGATGGGCATGGTCCGCCAGTGGCAGGAGCTGCTGCACGGGGAGCGGTACGCCCATTCCTATTCCGCTGCCCTGCCGGACTTCGTGAAACTGGCCGAGGCCTACGGCGGCGTGGGCATCCGCTGCGACAACCCGGCCGAGCTGGACGGCGCCATCGCGGAGATGATCGCGTCCGACAAGCCGGTTCTGTTTGACTGCCGGGTGGAGCGGGCGGAGAACTGCCTGCCCATGATCCCGTCCGGCAAGGCGCACAACGAGATGATCCTGCCCGACTTCACCGGTGACCTGGGCTCTGCGATCGATCAGGCGGGACGGAGGCTGGTTTGAGCACCAAGACGGACACCACAGCCGCCCTGCCGGGCTCGGCCTATTTCCTCGATCACATCGAGGAGGTCGAGCAGAAGGCGACCTACGCCATCATCGTCGACAACGAGGCCGGCGTGCTTCACCGCGTGGTCGGCCTGTTCGCCGCCCGGGGCTACAATATCGAGAGCCTGACGGTGGCCGAAACCGATCGGGCCAACCATACCTCGCGCATCACCGTGGTCACCCGCGGCTCCGCCCAGGCCTTGGCCCAGATCCGTGCACAGCTGGAGAAGATGGTCTGCACCCGGCGGGTGATCGACGTGGGCCAGGACGATGACAGCCTGGAGCGGGAACTGGCCCTGGTGAAGGTCGCCGGAACCGGCACGGCCCGGATGGAGGCCATGCAGCTGTCGGAGATCTTCCGCGCCCGGGTCGTGGACACCACCCATGACAGCTTTGTCTTCGAGGTGTCCGGGGCCCCCTCCAAGATCGACAAGTTCGAAGCGCTGATGCGGCCCCTCGGCCTGACCGAGATCGCCCGCACCGGTGTCCTGTCCCTGAGCCGCGGCGCCGGACGCGCCTGACTCCCCCTTGTTTCCACCTGAGGCGACCGCGTGAAGATCGCGGCGCAACCCTTTCGGAGAGCTACAGAAATGCGTGTCTATTATGATCGCGACGCCGATATCAGCCGGATCCTCGAGAAGAAGGTCGCGATCGTCGGCTATGGCAGTCAGGGCCATGCCCACGCCCTGAACCTGCGGGATTCGGGCGTGAAGGAGATCGCGGTGGCGCTCCGGGCCGGTTCGGCCACCGCCAAGAAGGCAGAAGGCGAGGGGCTGAAGGTGATGACCGTTGCCGCCGCCGCCGCCTGGGCCGACGTGATCATGATCCTCGCCCCCGACGAGCATCAGCGGGAAATCTACAACAACGAGATCGCCCCGCACATCCGCGACGGCGCGGCGCTGATGTTCGCCCACGGGCTGAATGTGCATTTCGGTCTGATCGAGCCGAAGAAGACCGTGGATGTGCTGATGGTGGCACCCAAGGGGCCGGGTCACACTGTCCGTTCCGAGTACCTGAAGGGTGGCGGCGTGCCGAGCCTGATCGCCATCCACCACGATGCCACCGGCAACGCCCTGGAGATCGGCCTCGCCTACGCCTCTGCCAATGGCGGCGGCCGTGCGGGCGTGATCGAGACCAGCTTCCGCGAGGAATGCGAGACGGACCTGTTCGGCGAACAGGCGGTGCTCTGCGGCGGCGTGGTGGAACTGATCCGCGCGGGCTTCGAGACCCTGGTGGAAGCGGGCTATGCGCCGGAAATGGCCTATTTCGAATGCCTGCACGAGGTGAAGCTGATCGTCGACCTGATCTACGAAGGCGGCATCGCCAACATGAACTACTCCATCTCCAACACGGCGGAGTACGGCGAGTACGTCACCGGTCCGCGGATCATCACGCCGGAGACCAAGGCCGAGATGAAGCGCGTCCTGGCCGACATCCAGGAAGGCCGCTTCGTCCGCAACTTCATGCTGGAGAACCAGGCCGGGCAGCCGGAGCTGAAGGCCCGCCGCGGCCTTCTCGAGCGCCACCAGATCGAGATCGTGGGCAAGCAGCTGCGCGACATGATGCCCTGGATCGCCAAGGGCAAGCTGGTGGACAAGGCCCGGAACTAGGGTGGGTCAAGGGCGCGCGCGACACCGGTTGCGCGCGCCTGGGTCTTCAGACGTGACCAAGCGTCCTGACGCCGGCCGTGCGGGCGGCCTCGACAAGCGGCCCATCGCGGCTGGCGAGGGGCAGAGCGGTCCGGATCGCCAGCTCGAGGTACGCTGCGTCATAGACGGTGAGGTGCCGCGACGCCGCAAGGTCGAGGGTCGTGCCCCAGGCCGCAGCAGACGTCTCCCGGTCGGTGGTGATGTGAAGTCCTGACAGGGCCGTCAGGGCCGCGACCCGCTGCACAAGGGTGATCCGTCCCCGGCGCTCGGCCATCAGGAGCACGTTGGCCGTCTCGAGCCACCAGATCTGCGGCACGACGGCACCGTCATCGGCCACCAGATCAAGTACGGCCGCGACGGCTGCATCCTGCTCGCCCGGAAGGATCCAAGACAGGGCGAGGGAGCAGTCAAGAACACATGCCGCCATCTCAGCGGCGCCCCTCGTTCCGCCAGGCGAGAATATCTGAGAGATCCATACCGGGCTGTGCAGCGAGATCGGCTGCGAGCGCCCGCAGGGCTGCCGCTGCGCGACGACCGCGATGAGGGTCCGGCTGATCGGTGACGGGCACAAGCCGCGCCACCGGCTTCCCGCGGCGGCTGATGGTGATTTCCTCGCCCTTCGCCACCCGCTGCAACAGGTCGCCGAGGGTGTTCTTGGCTTCAAATGCCCCAATTTCCGCCATGGCACAGTCCTCCAACTGTGAACCAGCTTATCATCAAGCTGGTTCACGCGCCATTGACCGCCGCCGCATCACTCAGCCGCAGGGGCGGGGACGGGCTTCTTCTTCACATAGACGGTCTGGGCATTAGTGTATTCCAGCAGGCCCTCCAGAGCCCCCTCGCTGCCCAGACCCGACTGCTTCATGCCGCCGAAGGCCCCGAGAGGGGAGAGATAGCCCGCCTCGTTGATCCACACGGTGCCCGAAGCGATCCGGCTGGAGAGCGCCAGGGCCTTGTCCTCGTCCGCGCTCCAGATCGAGGCGCCCAGGCCATAGTCGGTGGCATTGGTCTTCGCGATGACGTCGTCGATGTCATCGAACTTCATCAGGGGCAGGACCGGACCGAACTGCTCCTCCTGGACGATGCGGCTGTCCTCCGGCGGATTGTCGATGATGCTGATCGGCACGAAATAGCCGGGACCGGGGGATGCCTCGCCGCCCAGCACGAAATTGTAGCCCTTGGCCTTGGCATCGGCGATCAGTTCGAGAACCCGGGCATATTGCTGCTTGTTGTTGATCGGCCCGATCTGAGAGCCCTGTTCGGCCCCGTCGCCGACCTTCACGGTCTTGGCATAGGCGACCAGAGCGTCGCGCAGGGGCTCGTAGATGTCCTTGTGCACGTACATGCGCTTGGTGGCGATGCAGATCTGGCCGGTGTTGCGGAAGGCCGCCCAGAACAGCTGCTCGGCTACCTCTTCCACATCCACGTCGGGCATGACGATGGCCGCATCGTTGCCGCCGAGTTCCAGCGTGACCCGCTTGAGCGAGGTTGCCGCACTGGCCATGACCTTGCGGCCCGTCGCGGTGGAGCCGGTGAAGCTGATCTTGTCGATGCC
>CAIQUG010000219.1 GCA_903874895.1 uncultured Caulobacterales bacterium
GACCCAGGTGGCCGTCGTCGGCGGCTCGGAAGCTGCCCTGACCTACGGGTCCTGGAAGGGCTGGATCGCCCTCCAGGCCATGTCCGACGACACCTGCCGGCCCTTCTCCATCAACCGCCGGGGCATGGTGCTGGGGGAAGGTGCCGCGGCCCTGGTGCTGGAGGACTACGAGCATGCAAGGGCTCGGGGCGCGCACATCTTCGCCGAACTGGCCGGCTATGGTGCCACCTCCGACGCCCACCACATCACCGCCCCCCACGGTCGGGGCGCGGAGGCGGCAATCCAGGCAGCCCACGCGGATGCCGGCCTGCCCCTGGACACGCCCATCCTGATCTCCAGCCACGGGACCGGCACACCGCTGAACGACAGGATCGAGTCGGCGGCCCTGCGCAACGTCTACGGGGACAGCCTGGCGCAGCATCGCGTGATCGCCACCAAATCCTCCCACGGCCATCTGATCGGAGGCGGCGGTGCCCTGGAACTGGTGACCGCCATCCAGGCGATGAACGCGGGTGTCGTGCCGGCCATCCTTAACAGCCTCGGCCCGGATCCCGAGGCAGAGGCCCCGCTCGCCTGGGTGCGGGAAGAGCGCCGTTTCGACGCCGTGATCTCGAATTCCTTTGCATTTGGCGGACTTAACGCGGCCCTGATCGCCCGCCGGGTCTGAGGCCCACTCGCCAAATCGCCACAATTGCGACGTTTTTCGCCACATTTTGGCCACACACTTTGCGCGGAAGACAAGTTCACGCAAGGCTCGTCCCGTGGGTCATGGTTTATACACCACAGTCAGACTCGTCCGCTCGACTGGTGCGCCATTCCATGAATCTCTCGATCTCCTGTGATTTTGACGGGACCATCACCCGCTCCGATACCGTCGACGCGATCCTGGAGCAGTTTGCCCTGCCCCAGTGGATGGACGTCGAGGCGGAGTGGGCGGCGGGCAAGATCGGCTCGCGGGAATGCCTGGCCCAACAGGCCCAGTTCCTGCGGGTGACCCCGGTCGAGCTCGACGCCTTCATCGACGAGATTGCCGTGGACGAGGACGTGGCCCCGTTCTTTGCCGACTGCCTGAAGATGGGGGCCCCGGTCAGTGTCGTGTCCGACGGTTTCGACTGGGTGGTCCGCCGGGTCCTGACCCGGATGGGCCTGCGGGGTGTGCCGATCATCGCCAACCGGCTGGTCCATGCCGGCGACGACCGCTGGACGGTCCGCTTCCCTCACGCCGCGCCGAACTGCGGTTCAGGCGTGTGCAAGTGCTCGGTCGTGGCGGGCCAGGCGCATCGGGTCCACATCGGTGACGGTCGGTCCGATGCCTGCGTGTCCGACGTCTGCGACGTGGTCTTCGCCAAGGGCTGGCTGCTCGACAGCCGCAACCGCCGCGGCCTGGACTCGATCCCGTTCGAGACCTTCGCCACGGTCCGCGCGATGTTGCCGGAACTCGACGTCATGGCCCCGGCAGCCAACCAGCGGATCGCCTGAGCCCTCGCAGCGTGCCTGAGGTCCCGGCTCTGCCGTCGTCCGATCCCCGGGCGCGCGGCGGACGGGGCCCGTTCCGGATCCCCGCCTGATGACCACCCGACACCCTGTGCTTCTGATCCACGGCCTGACCGGCGTGCCGGCAGAGATGCAGTCGATCGCCCGCACCCTGCGCCGATCCGGCTTCACCGTGGAGACGCCGCTCCTGCCCGGGCATGGGGTGGACGAGGAAACCCTGATCAAGACCGGCTGGCGCGACTGGTTGGGGGGGGCGGAGGCCGAGCTTCTGCGGATGACGGCCAACGGGGAGAAGGCCGTCGTCGGGGGGCTGTCCGTGGGGGCGGTGATCGCACTCGGCCTGGCCGCCAAGCACCCCGACCGGGTGGCCGGCGTGATCTGCCTCGCGGCCACCATCAAGTATGACGGCTGGTCGGTGACCCCGGCGGTGATGCTGCTGCCCTACGGCCGTCACATCCCGTTCCTGAACAAGCTGCGCTTCAAGGAACATCCGCCCTACGGCATCAAGGACGAGCGGCTTCGCGCCCGGGTGGCGGAAATGCTGTTCTCCGACAATGTGAAGGATGTGGGCCTGCCCACCACCCCCGGCATCAGCCTGTTCGAGAACCTGGAACTGGTGAAGCGGGTCGTCCGAGACCTGCCCAAGGTCAAGGCCCCGGTGCTGATCGTGCACGCCACCGAGGACGACATCACCCATATCCGCAATGCGGAGAAGATCGCCCGGATGGTGTCCGGGCCGGTCCGCAAGCTGTATCTCGAGGACAGCTATCACCTGGTCACGGTGGACCGGGAGCGGGTGAAGGTGGCCCTGGCCACCGTCAAGTTCTGTGAAGACCTGAGCAACGGCGTCGAAATCGTCGACGAATCTGTCTGAGACCGACTGAAATTGACCGGGAAACGGGCCAAAACGGCCGTTCATCTTGTTCAGGACCCGCCAGACCCTATACTTGCATCTGCGCTCCCCCGCTGAAGGACAAGCCATGACCCTCGCTGTCGCTGACCGTGTCACTGCCGGTGACGCCGATATCGCAAGCCTGATCCAGCAGACGACCGCCTGGGCGGAGGACTATCTCCGCGCCGCGACCCTGCGCACCCGGGATCTCACTTCGGTGAACGGCCGCCTGGATCGCAAGGCGCTGGACCGGGAACAGCACGTGGTCCACGGCCTCGCCTGGGTCGCCACCTATGCGGAACTGTTCCGCCAGGTGGGCGCATGGCGGGAGCGGCTGCTCGCGGACAACCTGTACGGCGAGACAGAAAGCCTTCTGACCCGCATCCTGTTCGCGGAATATGCGGCCCAGCTGGCGGGCGGGATCCCCATGAACCAGGGCGAGGTCGTCCGTCCTGACGACTTCGGCCTCAGCCTCACCTTCGACATCGCCCATGCCTGGCGGCGCCTGGCGACCCAGGCGGACAAGACCGCACTGGCCGATCACGTGGCCGCGGCCCAGGGCAAGCCCTCGGTGGAGAATGCCGGGCTGGACGAGACCCTGACCATGATCCGGGACCAGTTCCACGCCTTTGCCGAGGAGAAGGTCGCCCCCTTCGCCCATGAATGGCACCTCAAGGACGAGCTCATCCCCCTGGAGCTGGTGAAGGAACTGGGCGAACTCGGCGTGTTCGGCCTGACCATCCCCGAGGAATATGGCGGGTCGGGCCTTGGCAAGATGGCCATGTGCGTGGTGTCCGAGGTCCTGAGCCGGGGCTATATCGGCGTCGGCTCTCTGGGCACCCGGTCTGAAATCGCCGCCGAACTGATCATGCTGGGCGGGACCGACGCCCAGAAGGCCCTCTGGCTGCCGCGCATCGCCTCGGCGGAAACCCTGCCGACGGCCGTCTTCACAGAGCCCAATACCGGCTCGGATCTCGGTGCCCTGCGCACCCGTGCGACGCTGGACGGGGACACCTACATCGTCAATGGCGGCAAGACCTGGATCACCCACGGGGCCCGGGCCGACGTGATGACCCTGCTCGCCCGCACCGACCCGACGACCACCGACTATCGCGGCCTGTCCATGTTCCTGGCGGAAAAGCCCCGGGGCACGGACGAGACCCCGTTCCCGGCCCAGGGCATGAGCGGCGGCGAGATCGAGGTGCTGGGTTATCGCGGCATGAAGGAATACGAGATCGGCTTCGATGCCTTCTCCGTGCCCAAGGCCAACCTGCTGGGCGGCGTCGAAGGCCAGGGCTTCAAGCAGCTGATGGCCACCTTCGAGAGCGCGAGGATCCAGACCGCCGCCCGCGCCGTGGGCGTGGCCCAGGCGGCGATGGAGGCGGGGCTGTCCTATGCCCTGACCCGCAACCAGTTCGGTGGGCCGATCTTCAGCTTCCCCCGGGTGCACAACAAGATCGCCATCATGGCCGCCGAGATCATGGGCGTGCGCCAGTTCACCTATTTCGCCGCGGCGGAAAAGGACCAGGACCGGCGCTGCGACCTGGAGGCGGGCATGGCCAAGCTGCTCGCCGCCCGGGTGGCCTGGGCCGCAGCGGACAATGCGGTGCAGATCCACGGGGGCAACGGCTTTGCCCTGGAATATCCGATCAGCCGGATCCTGTGCGACGCCCGCATCCTCAACATCTTCGAGGGGGCCGGGGAGATCCAGGCCCAGGTGATCGCCCGACGGCTGCTCGAAGACGGCCGCAACGCCTGACGACCCCGCCGCCACTGGCGGAAAGGGACCGGCAGGCTTAGGTAGATCCCTGCGCGGCGAGGCGCAGGGCACAGGATTCAGGGCAGGACGACCATGGGCCTCTTCATCGACATACTGATCGCGCTGGCCATGCTGGCGGTGCTGGGCTCCCTGTTCATGGGCCTGGTGGCCATGGCCCGGGGCGGGGACTATGCGGCGGCCAATTCCAACCGCTTCATGCAGTGGCGGGTGAAGACCCAGGCCGTGGCCATTGTCCTCCTGATCATCGGCTTCTGGTACAAGGCCACGCACGGCTGATGGTCACCCTCAATCGCATCTATACCCGCACGGGCGACGGAGGAGAGACGCGGCTGGCCACGGGCGAGACCACGCCCAAGGACAACCCGCGGGTCGAGGCCTATGGCGACGTGGACGAGACCAATGCCTGCCTTGGCCTGGTCCGCCTGCACACGGCGGACGACCCGGAGCTCGACGCCATCCTCGCCCGGATCCAGAACGAGCTGTTTGACCTCGGAGCCGATCTGGCGACGCCGGAGCGTCCGGGCCGCAGCCTGGACTGGCCGGCCCTCCGCATCGTCGCCTCCCAGGTGGCGCGGCTGGAGGCGGACATCGACCGGCTGAACGCTCCCCTGTCGGAGCTGACCTCCTTCGTCCTGCCTGCCGGGACCGGCGCGGCGACCCATCTCCACCTCGCCCGCACGGTCTGCCGCCGGGCGGAGCGCAAGGTGGTCGCCCTGTCCCGGGTCGAGGGGGAGGTCGTCTCGGCAGACGCGATCCGCTACCTGAACCGCCTGTCGGACTTCCTGTTCGTCGCCTCCCGCCATGCCAACCGGACCGCGGGGGACGTGCTCTGGGTCCCCGGGGGCAGCCGGTAGACCGCGTCCAGACCCCCACGCGAACGCCCGGCGACTAGTCGATCACCTTGAACCGGCGGCTGTCGAAGACCTTCAACACCTGGGCCAGTTCGTGCCCCCGGCGCATCACCACATCCCCGTGGCCGATGACGGCGAACGCGCCCTGTTTCCGGGCGAGGTCGGGGCGTTTCTCGATGCGGTAGGCCGGCGCCTCCGAGGTCCGGCGGAAGATGGCGAACACTGCCGCCTCCTTCCCGCCGCCGATGGCGTAGTCCCGCCACTCCCCCGCCGCGACCATCCGTCCATAGACCCGCAGGATCGCGTCCAGCTCCCGCCGGTCGAAGAACACCTGTGCCCCGCGGGGGGCGTTGTCGGGGACGGCGGCGACGTCTGAAGCCATGGGCGCTCGGACAGGCTGGAGGAAATGGTGATCCGAGGTTAGCGCAACCTGCCGCACCGAAAAGCCCGAAAATCATCCGTGGCCGGACCCCGGCCTCAGATCTGGCCGAGGGTCTTCAACCGGGCCCGGGGATGGATCTCGTTCTGGCTCAGCACGGTGGTGTGGTTGCGGACGCGCTCGATGATCGAGCGGACATAGGGACGGATGCCGGAGCTGGTCAAGAGGACCGGTGTCTCGCCCTGCTGCGCGGCCGCGTCGAAGGCCTCGCGCACGGCCTGGATGAAGGCCTGCAGCCGGGACGGGGCGAGCGCCAGCTGCCGGTCATCGCCCTGCCCGACAATGGCCTCGGCGAAGGCCTGTTCCCAGTCCGGGGTCAGGGTGATGATGGGAACGGCCCCGTCATCGGTCCGGTGCTGCCAGCACAGCTGCTTGGCCAGCCGGGCCCGCACGTGCTCGACGATGGAGGTGAGGCCGGAATTCGATCCCGCCACCTCGCCGATGCCCTCGAGGATGGTGGGCAGGTCGCGGATCGACACCCGCTCCTTCAGAAGCGCCTGCAGCACCCGCTGGACCGTGGAGGCGGACACCTGGGACGGCACGAGATCGTCGGCCAGCTTCTTCTGTTCCGCCGGCAGGTCACGAAGCAGCTTCGCCACTTCCGAATAGGACAGAAGCTCCGGCATGGAGTCCTTGAGGATCTCGGTGAGATGCGTGGTCAGCACCGTGGCCGGATCGACAATGGTATAGCCGCGGAAGGTGGCCTCCTCCCGCAGGGTCTCGTCGATCCAGGTGGCGGGCAGACCGAAGGCGGGCTCGCGCACGTGCTGCCCGGGAAGATCCACCTGCTGGCCGCGGGGGTCCATGGCCATGATCGAACCGATCTTCACCTCACCGGCCCCGGCCTCCATCTCGCGGATGCGGATGGAATAGCCCTCGGTGGGAAGGCGCATGTTGTCGAGGATGCGCACGCTGGGCATGACGAAGCCGTATTCCGAGGCCAGCGTCCGGCGGAGCGCCCGGATCTGGTCGGTCAGCTTGCGCCCGTCCACGTCATTGATCAGGCCCAGCAGTCCGTAACCCAGCTCGATCTTCACATCGTCCATGGCCAGCGCCGTGGCGATCGGTTCCTCCGTGTCTTCGGCGGGCTTGACCTCCACGGGTTCCGGTTCCGGTTTGGCCGTGGCGGCCCGCCAGGCGATCACCCCGGCGCCGATGGCGATCACGGCAAAGGGCAGGATCGGCATGCCGGGGATCAGGCCCAGTACGCCGGCCGAGCCGGAGACGATCCCCATGCTCACGGGATTGCGGGCGAGCTGGATCGTCAGGGCCTTGTCGGCGGACCCCTCGACACCGGACTTGGAGACCAGAAGGCCCGCAGCGATGGAGATGACCAGCGCGGGCACCTGGCTGACCAGGCCTTCACCGATGGACAGCACCGTGTAGCTGGAGGCGGCGGTCTGGAAGCTCACATGGTGCTGCACCACGCCGATCAGCATGCCGCCGATGACGTTGATGAAGGTGATGATGATGCCCGCCATGGCGTCGCCGCGGACGAACTTCGAGGCACCGTCCATGGCCCCGAAGAACTGGGACTCCTGCTCCAGTTCCTTGCGGCGTCGCTTGGCCTCCTTGTCGTCGATCAGCCCGGAGGACAGGTCGGCATCGACGGCCATCTGCTTGCCGGGCATGGAATCGAGGGTGAACCGGGCCGCGACCTCGGCGATCCGGGTGGAGCCCTTGGTGATCACCACGAAGTTGACGATCACCAGGATGATGAACACCACCACCCCGATCACATAGTTGCCGCCCATCATCAGGGTGCCGAAGCCCTGGATGATCATGCCGGCGGGATCGCCTCCCTCGTGGCCATGGGTCAGGATCAGGCGGGTCGACGCAATGTTCAGGCCGAGACGAT
This sequence comes from uncultured Caulobacterales bacterium, assembly GCA_903874895.1. Taxonomy (GTDB): domain Bacteria; phylum Pseudomonadota; class Alphaproteobacteria; order Caulobacterales; family Caulobacteraceae; genus CAIMFV01. The sequence continues at coordinate 7,315 of CAIQUG010000219.1, forward strand.
AGAGGGTCGCCACCAGCAGCACGGTGGGAAAGGCCGTGAACTCCAGGGGTTTCTTGATCAGCAGCGCTGTCATCAGGATGAGCACGGCGCTCATCAGGGACAGGGACAGGAGCACGTCGATGATCGGTGCCGCGATGGGCAGCACCAGCAGCAGCACGATGCCCATCACGCCCAGCGCCATGGCCACGTCGCCGCGCGCCAGCCAGCTGAGCATCAGCTGGGGCGTCAGGCGAAGAGGTGACGGGGCGACGGCACCGGCCAAGGGGACTTACTCCGGGATCAGTTTCGGGGTCGGGTTCAGGCGGCGTAGACGCCCGAGCCCTGGGGCGCGGGAACATTCACGCCGGCCTCGGCATATTCCTTCAGCTTGTTGCGCAGCGTCCGGATCGAGATGCCGAGGATGTTGGCGGCATGGGTCCGGTTGCCGAAGCAGTGCTCGAGGGTGTCGATGATCAGCTGCTGCTCCACCTGGGCCACGGTCTGGCCGACCAGGCCCCGGGTACTGAGATCGCCCACCTGACCCGAGGCCAGGGCTGCCCGCTGGGCCGCCTCCGCAGCCGGGTCATGGCCGCCGGCGGACAGGGGCTGACCGTCCGGCAGGCGGATGGCGGCCTCGTCGATCTCCGGACCGATGGCCAGGAGGACCGCGCGGTGCATGGCATTCTCCAGCTCCCGCACATTGCCCGGCCAGCTGTGCTGGCGCAGGCGCTCCCGGGTGGTGGGGGCGAGCGGCCGCTCGGCGACGCCGTTGGCGGCGGCATATTTCTTGGCGAAGTGTTCCGCCAGCGCCAGGATGTCCGCCGGACGCTCCCGCAGGGCGGGCAGACGCAGGTTCACGACATTGAGGCGGTAGAGCAGGTCCTCGCGGAAGGTCCCCTCCTTCACGGCCTGGGCCAGGTCACGGTTCGAGGTGGCGAGGATGCGGATGTTCACCTTCACCGGCTTCTGGCCGCCGACCCGGTCGATCTCCCGCTCCTGGATGGCGCGAAGCAGCTTGGCCTGGAGACGGGCGTCCATCTCCGAGATCTCGTCCAGCAGAAGCGTGCCGCCGTCGGCCTCCTCGAACTTGCCGATGCGCCGGGCCACGGCGCCGGTGAAGGCCCCCTTCTCGTGACCGAACAGTTCGGACTCCAGCAGGTTGTCGGGGATGGCGGCGCAGTTCACCGAGATGAACGGCTTGTCGGCGCGGCGGGACTTCTGGTGGATGTAGCGGGCCATCACCTCCTTGCCCACGCCGCTCTCGCCGGTGATCAGGATGGAGGCCTCGGACGGGGCCACCTGGTCGGCCAGCTTGATCACGTGCTCCATGGACGGGTCGCGGGTGACCAGGGGCCGCTGGTCGTTGGAGACCGCCGCCAGAACGGCCGCGATCAGTTCCGGATCCGGCGGCAGGGGGATGAATTCCTTGGCCCCGGCGCGGATGGCGTCCGCCGCCCGCTGGGGATCGGCGGCCACGCCGCAGGCCACCACCGGACAGAAGATCCGTTCCGCATCATTGGCGGAGATCAGGCCCGCGATGTCGAGGTCATAATCGACCATCATCAGGTCGGCCCCCTGCCCTGCACGCAGGGCGTGGGTTGCCTGGAGGATGGTCTCGACGTGAGCCACCTTGGCCCCCGTGGACATGGCCATCTTCACCGCCGCCGCCAGCTGTCCGTTCAGCCGGCCGACTACCAGAAGCCGCATGATCCGTTCTCCTTGCCTCTAATCGACACCCGCCGCCCGATCAGGCGTTGGTGTCGCCGTCCTTGATGATTTCCGTCATGGTCACGCCCAGGCGTTCGTCGACGACGACGACCTCGCCCCGGGCGACCAGACGGTTGTTCACATAGATGTCGATGGCTTCGCCGACCTTGCGGTCCAGCTCCAGCACGCTGCCCTGGTTGAGCTTCAGCAGCTCGGCCACGGACATGGTCGTCTTGCCGATCACCGCCGAGATCTGCACCGGTACGTCGAAGACCGGCGCCAGGTCGTTGGCGGTCTTCTCCTCGAAGTCCTCCGCCGGCGGCTGCAGCGCCGGGGCGTTGAACTGTTCCAGATTGAGGGTCTCGTCGCTCATGGTCAGGACACCTGTTCCAGGACAATCGGTTCACCGTGCAGACCCTCGGCCGCCAGCGCGGTGGCAAGGGCTTCGGCCACGGCCGCCTCGGCCGAGACCGGATCGAACTGGGCCTTGCCGTCACCCCAGTCGAAGCCGAAGGCGGCCCGGGGCAGGGAAGGATCGGCTCGCACCACGATCTGGCAGCTGAGGCCGATGCGCTCCGCCGTGGCGGTGAGCAGCTCGGAAAGCCGCTCCGCGTCCCCCGCCGGTGCGCGCACAAGAAGGCGGGGTTCAGCCGCCAGTTCCTGCGCCAGGGCGCCCAGGGCGGCCTCCACCGGGGCGTGCGGGAACTGGTCCAGGGCGGCATCGGCAATCCGCCGGGCGCAGGCCAGGGAGAGATCCGCGCTGGCCCGGCGATGCTCGTGGGCGAGGGCTGCCAGGGCGCCGATGGCCTGGCGAAGGGTTCCGGAAATGTCGTCGAGGGTCGCCGCCATGTCGGCCTCGGCCAGGGCTACGGCGGACCGCTCTCCCTCCGCCCGGCCCTCGGCCCGGGCCTGCTCCAGATCCTCGGCGGTGAAGTGGCGCTTGGCCCGGCTCGCCGGCACGACGGCACCGTTGTCGAAAACCGTGTCGAACAGGAACTTGGCGGGGGGAGCCTGGGTCATGTCAGTAGATGAGCTCGTCGTCGCCGCCGGACCCGGCCAGCATGATCTCGCCCTTGGCGGCCAGGTCCTTGGCGACCTGGACCATGGCCATCTGCGCCTGGTCCACGTCCTTGAGGCGCACGGGACCCATGCTTTCCATGTCCTCGCGCATGATCTTGGCGGCGCGCTCGCTCATGTTGGAGAAGAACATCTCCCGCAGGGTATCGGAGGCGCCCTTGAGGGCCAGGCCCAGCTGGTCCTTCTCCACCGCCCGCAGCAGGGTCTGCACCCCGCCCGGATCGAGCTTGGACAGGTCCTCGAACACGAACATGAGGGCGCGGATCCGCTCCGCCGACTCCCGGTTCCGTTCCTCCAGGGCCGCGATGCACCGGCTCTCCGTCTGGCGGTCGAAATTGTTGAAGATGTCCGCCATCATCTCGTGGCTGTCGCGCTTGGAGGTGCGGGCGAGGTTGGACATGAACTCCGTGCGCAGGGTCTGCTCGATCTTGTCGAGAATGTCCCGCTGCACCGGCTCCATGCGCAGCATCCGGGTCACGCATTCCAGGGCGAAGTCCTCCGGCAGGGCCGACAGGACCCGGCTGGCATGCTCGGCCTTGATCTTCGACAGCACCACCGCGACGGTCTGCGGGTACTCGTTCTTCAGATAGTTGGCGAGCACCGCCTCGTTCACGTTGCCCAGCTTGTCCCACATGGTGCGACCCGCCGGACCACGAATCTCCTCCATCAGGTGCTCGACCTTCTCCGGGGGGAGGAAGGCCGTCAGCAGGCGCTGGGTCTGCTCGAAGGAGCCCATGATCGCCCCGGTGGACGACATGCCCGACACGAACTCCACCAGCAGGGATTCCACCACCGATGACGAGACAGTGCCGAGGCTCGACATCGCCTGGGAGATCTCCTTGATCTCCTCGTCGTCCAGGGCCTCCCACAGGCCGGCATGATCCTCGCCGAGCGCCAGCAGCACCACGGCGGCCTTCTCGACCCCGGACAGCTTGCTGGCGTCATCGATCGCCGCTTTTTTACGAACCGCCGCCATCAGCCCTCATGCAGCCAGCTGCGGAGGATCGAGATCGATTCCTCCGGGTGGTTTTCAATGAATTCAGAGACCTTCTTGACCGATGAAACCTTAACCTGGCCTTCGATCTTGGCGATATCGATGCGCTGATCGAACTGGTTGTCAGCCACGGCAATCCGCTGGCCGCCGGCGTCCACGGCCATGGCCGGGGTCACCCCATCGGCACCGGCGGAACCGGACAGCTGCATCGGACGGCCATTGAGGGTTGCCGCCCCGCCCGGACCGACGACGATGCCGGGTCGCAGCATCGGCCGCACGACGAAGAACATGAGGAGCCCGGTCACCACGACCATGACAGCCAGCTCCGCGATGCGCATCATGTCGCCCTTGTCGAGGCTGAAGCCGGCTGCCGCCCCTTGCGCATCAGGGGCGCGCTCGAAGCGGACATTGACCACCTGCAACTGGTCGCCGCGCTTTTCGTCAAAGCCCACGGCGGCCCGAACCAGGGACTCGATCCGCTGCATCTCCTCCGCGGACCGGGCCTGGTACTGTCCGGGCTTGCCCCCGGTACCTGGAGGCGTGATCCCGTCGACGGCCACCGAGACCGACAGCTTCTTCAGCTGTCCCGGCTCCACCACCGTCGTCTTCACCGACTTGGAAATTTCGTAGTTGGTGGTTTCCTCGGACTTGTTGGACGCCGTGGTCTGCTGCTGCGCGCCGTTGGTGTTCTGGGCCCCGGGAATGTTCTGCGAGGCCGTCACGCCGCCGAGACCGGAGGGCTTGTCCTCCTTGTTGGTGTCGGTGCCCGTGGCGGTCGAACGCACCACCTGCCCATCCGGATCGAACTTTTCCTCCTGGGTGGTAACGCGGCTCTTGTCGACATCCGCCGCCACGGTGACCCGGACCTTGCCCGGACCGACAACGCCTTCGACCAGATCGCGGACCTGACGCTTGATCCGCTCCTCCACGTCGTTCTGCTCGGCGGATACCGCCCCGCCCGCCGCGCCGGGGTCGTCCATTCCCGCCAGCATGGCCCCGGTCTGGTCAGTGATCGCCACGCGGGTCGGCTTCAGATTGGGCGTGGCCGCCGCCACCAGGTTGCGGATCGCCCGGACCTGGTCCGCGGTCAGCTTTCGCCCGGCGGTCTCCACCATCACCGAGGCCGAGGGTTCGTCCTGGTCCTGCTCGAACAGGGCGCGCTTGGGAATGTTGAGAAGGACCTTGGCCTGGCTGACACCCTGGATCGACCGGATGGTCCGGGCCAGCTCTCCCTCCGCCGCACGCTTGGCGTTGATGTTCTGCACGAAATCGGTCTGGCCGAGGGCCGGCGCGCTGTCGAAGATCTCGTAGCCGACGGAGCCGGAGGTCGGCAGGCCCTTGGAGGACAGCATCACCCGGGTCTGGGCCACCTTGTCCCGGTCCACCATGATGGTCGTGCCGTCGCCCTTGACCTCGTACTTGATGCCGGCGGCGTCCAGGGCCCCGGTGATCTGCGAGGCCTCCTTGAGGTCCAGGTTGGAATACAGGAGAGACTTCGCGTCGCCGCCGACATGGGTCATCAGCATGACGAGCACGGCCACCAGCCCGAAGGCCGATCCCGCGATCGCTGCCAATCGCCCTACGCCGAAGCGCTCCAACGCCTGAAAGAAGCCCTGCACACCCACCTCACCCAGATGACGGGAGCCTGGTCACCCCACCCCGGTAGGCAGGAATTACCGGGTGTCTGGTAAATGGGACTTTAATGACCCGGCCCCGAGGGGCCCCAATCGTAAACAATTCGACACGAACGGGGCGGGGGCGTTGATCGGGCCCCGACGCACAGACAACAACGCCCCGTCGCGAGTGCGGCGAGGCGTTGTCGATCCGTCGGACCGTAGACACGTATCCGGCGGTTGAACGCCGGGCGGCCATGGGCCTATTCGCGATACTGCTGGATCCGCGTCGTGCGCAGACCCGCCAGACCGTGCTTGTCGATCGCCTGCTGCCAGGCGATGAACTCTTCGTTCGTGAGCTTGTAGCGCTCGCAGGCGTCGTCGAACGTCAACAGTCCGCCACGCACCGCCGCCACGACCTCCGCCTTGCGCCGGATCACCCATCGCTGGGTATTCACCGGCGGAAGGTCGGCCAGGGTCAACGGAGCACCCGTCGGGCCGATCACGTACTTCTCGCCTTTGTTATTCAGGCGTTGTTGCTGCAACATGGCTTGTAAGCCTTCCCATCACCAATGAGCAGCACTGTACCCGCCACCACATAACATCGGCTTAATTCGAATAGTAAAAATTGAATGACCATTCGCGTGTCTTTCTGATACACCTTAAGCCGAGGTATAAACGAGACGTAAATACACACGTTACCGCCAGTCATTACCGAATTATGCCAAGTAAATCCTGCAGCATCTGGTCGGCAGTCGTGATGACCTTCGAGGAGGCGGAATAGGCCCGCTGGGTCACGATGAGATTGGTGAACTCCGTGGACAGGTCGACCGTGGAAGACTCAAGTGTCGAAGGCGAGATCGTGCCCGCCCCACCGGAGCCGGGGGACTTCAGATTGTAGGCTCCGCTGCTGTTGGAGACCTGGTACGCGTCGCCCGAGACCGGGGTCAGACCATCGGGGTTGGGGAAGGTGGCAATGGCCACCTGGGCGATCTGCCGGGATACGCCATTGTCGTAGTTGGCGGTGACATAGCCCTTGTTGTCGACGGTGACGTTGGCCAGGTTTCCGAAGTTCGTGCCGTTGGTGGTGATCGACTGGGTCACGGACTGGCTGGCGAACTGGGTCAGGTCCCCCGGCGCGGTGCTGAGCGACAGGGTGATGTTCTGGGACGCGAGGCCAAAGCCCGATGCCCAGCTCACGGCCCCCGCTCCGGGGGCCGCGGTGGAGGCACCGATGGCGATGGACGGGGAGGAAGCGCCCCCGAACAGGGTGGAATTGGCCGGGTCATACTGACCCGTGGGCGAGAACGCCACGATGCCTGTCGCGATCTGGCCATGGCTGAGGCCGGTCCCGGTCTGCAGGTCGGTGGCCGGCACGGCCCGGACCTCGGCATACCACTGGTTGGCGACCGTGGACTTCAGGAAGTCGAGCTCCACCGTATGCGGGCCGCCCTGGCTGTCGGCCACCGGGATCTGGATGGAGAAGTCCGGCTTGACCCCGGTGGACGTGCTGGCGTTGTACATGGCCATGGAATTGGTCGAGGCGTTGTAGGCCCCCGCCGTCGCGTTGGTCTTGGCAACCGAGGCCGCGCTGGGCGTGGTGGTGGACTGCAGGTTGCCGCTGACCGCCACCGCCGTCGTCGGCGAGGCAGCACCGCCCTGGGTCAGGACGTTGATGGTCTTCAGCTGGGTCAGGTCCGTGGGGTTGGGCGTGATGATCCCCTGCGGGTCCGCCAGCCAGCCCTGCAGATAATAGCCGCCTGTGTTCTTCAGATAGCCCTGGCTGTCCACCGTGAAGGCTCCGGCCCGGGTGAACAGGCGCGGGTCTGTGGCGCTGCTGTTGGTGGGGTCCGTGGTGGTGATGAACAGGCCGGACCCGTTGATCCCGAGATCGGTATTGGAAGCGCTCTGGTTCAGCTGGCCCTGCTGGGACACCACACTGGACGAGATGGCGGAGACACCGCCCGCAGAGTAGAGCCCCTTTGCCGCCTGGGCGGTCACGATGGAGGCGAAGTCCACGCCTTCCTTCTTGTAACCCACGGTGTTGGCGTTGGCGATGTTGTCCGAGATCGCGCTGATCGCGGAGGTGTTGGCGACAAGTCCGGTGACGCCGGCGGCCAGTGCGCTGTTGATACTCATGGAAGCACGTCCTTGTTCTTGAGCCTGAAGACCTTGCGGGTCAGGAAGTGGTGATGGAGCTGATGGTGGTGACCGGAACGGTCGTCTTGCCGATGCCGACGACCGTATGGCCGGTGGAGTCCTGCTGGATGCTGGTCACGACACCGGCAACCTGCGGCGTCGCGGGTACTGTGCCGGTGGCGGCGTTCTGGGCGGAGATCGACAGGGTATAGGTCCCGCCGTCCGGCAGCTGGCGACCGGAGGCATCCTTGCCGTTCCAGCTGAAGCTGTTCGTGCCCGTCGACAGGCCGGTCAGGGGCGCGCTGAACACTGTCTGTCCCGCAGCATTGGTGACCGTTGCCGTTCCCTGAACCGCGCCCGACCCCAGGGTGTACTGCCAGTTGGCGGTGCCATTGTTCAGGGTCACATTGGCGGTATTCGCCACGACCGACTTGCCGATCAGGCCGACGGAGCTGGTCACGCCCTGTCCCCCGGAAGAGTTGCTCACCAGGGTCTGCAGCAGCTGGTTGGTGAGCAGCTGCTGCTGCACGCCGTTCATCTGCACCAGCTGCTGGGTGAAAGCGTTGGTGTCCATGGGCGAGGTGGGGTCCTGGTTCTTCAGCTGCGTGGTGAGAAGCTTCAGGAAGGTCGTGTAGCTGGAGTTCAGGGTCTGCTGACCCGACGCCACCGTCGCGCTGGCCGTCGATGTGGTCGTGGCCGCGGCGCTGGTCGTGGGGGCTGTCGTGGTGGGGGCTGTCGTGCTCATGGTCTGGTCCTCAGATCCGGATGTCGAGGCCGCGGGCGGCAGCGCCGGAGGCCGCTCCCATGGCGGAAAGGTCTGTCAGGTCCGCAAGGCGGCTCATGGCTCCGAAGGCGGCCGCCCCGCCGGTCGTCGGTCGCTGGCCATCGTCCGATGCCCCGAAGCCCTGGCCGTTGCCGAAGCCGCCCGCGCCCCCTTGGCCGCCGCTCTGAAAGGTCAGGTCCTCGGGTTTCAGGGTGAAGCCGGCATCGGCCAGGGACTGGCGAAGGGCCATGGACTCGCTGGCCAGGGCATTGGCGGAGTCCGCATGCTGGAAGGACAGGCGGGCCGACATCTCGCCCTTGGCGCTGATCTCCACCGAGACATTCACCCGACCCATTCCCTCCGGATCGAGGGTGACTTCGAACCGGGTGATCTTGCTGTCCAGGTTCTGGACGATCTGGGACGCCAGGCCGGTCACCGTCCGGGATGGGGCCGGCGCTGCGTTGCCTGCGGGCTGCCCGGCGGTCGCGCCGGCACTGGCGGCGACCTGGGCGGCCAGGTTCCCCGCATCGAA
>CAIQUG010000220.1 GCA_903874895.1 uncultured Caulobacterales bacterium
CTCGCCAAGACGAAAGCCTAAGCCATGACCCCGTTCAAATCCGATTTCGTCCGCGTCCTGTCGGAACGCGGCTTCATCCATCAGACCACGGACCTTGAGGCCCTGGATGCCGCCTGCGCCGAAGGCCGGATCACGGCCTATATCGGCTTCGATGCGACCGCCTCCAGCCTGCATGTCGGCTCCCTCGTCCAGATCATGATGCTGCGCTGGCTGCAGAGGACCGGGCACCGGCCCATCGTCCTGATGGGGGGCGGCACCACCAAGGTCGGCGACCCCTCCGGCAAGGACACCCAGCGTTCCATGCTGAGCGTCGAACAGATCGACGCCAATATCGCGGGCATCAAGCAGGCCTTCGCCCCCTTCCTGTCCTTCGAGGGGGACGACGCCCTCATGGCCAACAACGCCGACTGGCTGGACAAGCTCGGCTATGTGGACTTCCTGCGGGAGTACGGGGTCCATTTCACCATCAACCGGATGCTGACCTTCGATTCCGTCAAGCTCCGCCTGGACCGGGAGCAGCCCCTCACCTTCCTCGAATTCAACTACATGCTGATGCAGGCCGTGGACTTCCTCGAGCTGAACCGCCGCCATGGCTGTGTCCTGCAGATGGGCGGATCGGACCAGTGGGGCAACATCATCAACGGAGTCGAGCTGTGCCGCCGTGTGGACGCCAAGAGCGCCTTCGGCCTGACGACGCCGCTGATCACCACCGCCTCCGGCGCCAAGATGGGCAAGAGCGCGGAAGGGGCCGTCTGGCTCAATGCCGACCGGCTGAGCCCCTATGACTACTGGCAGTTCTGGCGCAACACCGAGGACGGGGACGTGGGCCGCTTCCTGCGCCTGTTCACCGAACTGCCCCTGGACGAGATCGCGCGCCTGGAGGCCCTTCAGGGTGCCGAGATCAACGAGGCGAAGAAGGTGCTGGCCACGGAGGCGGCTGCCCTGCTGCACGGTCGCGACGCGGCGGAGCAGGCGGGAGCAGCAGCCCGGGCCGCCTTCGAGGAGGGTCGTGCGTCCCAGGACCTGCCGACCATCGAGGCCCTGGCCACCGAGGGCCTGCACGACGCCCTGATCAAGGCGGGCTTCGTCACCTCCCGCGGGGAGGCGCGGCGCCTCGCCAAGGGCGGCGGCGTCCGGGTCAATGACGGCCCGGTCGACGACGTGGACCAGCCCCTGTCCGGCTTCCCCGTCTCCGTCGACGGCGTGATCAAGCTGGCGGCGGGGAAGAAGAAGATCGTGCGCGTCCGGCCCGTGTGAGCGGACGGACATTGCCCCGGCCGCGACGTCCCCTAAATCCCCTGTCTATCGTTTCAAATGGAGACACCGCTCATGACCGCGATCATCCCCGGCGACACCGCCCCTGACTTCGACCTGCCCGCGGCGGGGGGAGGACGCGTCCGCCTGTCAGACCTCCGCGGCAAGGCCGTGGTGCTCTACTTCTACCCCAAGGACGACACCCCCGGCTGCACCAAGGAGTCCCAGGGCTTTTCCGAGGCCGCTGCGGACTTCGCCGCCGCCGGTGCGGTGGTGGTCGGGGTCTCAAAGGACAGCGTCACGAGCCATGACAAGTTCAAGGCGAAGTACGGCCTGGCGCTGGAACTCGGCTCGGACCCGGAGGGCGCTGTGGTCGAAGCCTATGGCGCCTGGGTGGAAAAGAGCATGTACGGCCGGACCTACATGGGCATCGATCGCTCGACCTTTCTGATCGACGGGGCCGGTCGTCTGGTGGAGGCCTGGCGAAAGGTCAAGGTTCCCGGCCACGTGGACGCCGTCCTGAAGGCCGTCCGCGCCCTCGCCGCTGCCTGATCCGCAGGCACCGAAGGTCGGCGCCGGCCCCCGAGCCGGGCGCCGATTTCGGGCACAGCCACCGCCGCGTCCCTCTTGACGAGATTTCGCCGGACTTATCCACAGGCGACCACACGGATCCGCAAGCATTGCCGGGGCGAGATGGTGAATGCGGCGCTCTCGACGGCCATTGATGCCCAATAAAAATCACTAGTATGCCGGCCATTTGGAGAATATACGTCGGAAAATTCGAGAATATTTGGATTAACAAGACGTTAATCTAAATCTTTAACCATTAAAGAAAAATATATTTCAATCTATATCACTTTATATTTTCGTCACGCTGACATTTTACCGTGACCCTAGACTGTACGAAACTGCACAAGTTGCGACGAAAATGGCGATTCCCCTTGCATCAGTGTCAGATTTTTGCTGCATATTGCGCATAAAAATCAGTACCGGTGGGGCTTATGGATTACAGTCGCTCAGAGGGTGCGCGCCCGCGTGCGCAGCGATGGTTTCCGGAACGGCACATCCACCTCCGATCCGGGGATGACACCCGCGACTTCGTATTGACGACCCGCAGCCAGATTATCGTGGTTCTTCTGGCAACCCTGATCGGCGGCTGGTGTCTGTTCGCCACGGGCTCCTTCGCCTGGAACTCCCTCGCCCAGGCCGGCCAGGACGACACGGTCGCCAAGATGACAGCCTATTACGAGCGGATGAACGCCGATCGGCAGGCCCGCCTGACCGCAGCGGTGACGGCCCTGAACCGGGCCAGCGGATCCATCGAGGGCATGGCCAAGGACATCGAGAAGCGTCACGAAGCTCTGGCATGGCTGTTGCAGGATTTCCGGGGAACCAAGTCCAGCGGAGCCGTTTTGAAACCCGTCGATCAAGCCAGCCTGGCGAGTCGGTCGCCCGCAGAGCAGATGGCCGCGGTCCGCGAGGACCAGGACCGCCTGCTCACCGCGGCGGAATCGACGGCGCGGAACCGGGCGGAGCGGCTGCGGGTGGCGATCCGGATGACCGGCCTCGACCCGAAGCACCTCGCCGCCCCCGGCCTGACGGCCTTCGGCGGCCCGCTCGCGGGGGAGACTGACCCGCGGGCCCTGGCGGCGGAACTGAACGTCGACGAGGACTATGCGGTGCGTGTGCAGCACGCGGCGCGGGACGTCCTGGACTTCCGGGTGCTGAGCGCCGAGGCGGAACACGTGCCCATGGCACGTCCGGTGACCGAGGCCTATCGCAGCTCCACCTACGGCGTCCGCAAGGATCCGTTCACGGGGCATCCCGCGTTTCATGCGGGGCAGGACTTTGCCGGCGGCTATGGCTCGGCGATCTATTCCACGGCTCCGGGCGTGGTGGCCTTCACCGGTGTTCGCACCGGTTACGGGAATGTCGTGGAAGTCGATCACGGATCGGGTTTCAAGACACGATATGCACACCTCGCGTCGATCTCGGTTCGTCCGGGTCAACGCATCGGTGTCGGATTCAGGGTGGGGGCCATGGGTTCGACGGGACGTTCCACCGGGCCCCACTTGCACTACGAAGTCTGGGAAAACGGTCGCGTTCGAGACCCGACGCGCTTCTTGAAAGCTGGTGATCATGTTCAGCAAGCCGACTAACAACAACCGCGCGGCTCAGCCCGCTCAACAGTCCGGGCGTCGCAATGACACCGGCGTCACGATGAACTCCGCACCCGCTGCCCCGGCCAAACCGGCGGCGCCGGTGATCCGGGCCGCGTCCCTTCTGGGTACGGACCTGGTGTTCGAGGGTTCGGTCCACGGGGACGGGTCCCTGCAGATCGACGGCGCCATCAAGGGTGACATCCATGTGGCCCAACTCGTCGTCGGCGAGCAGGCCCATGTGGAAGGCACGATCCGCTGCGGTACCGTCGAGGTTCGCGGCCGGGTGATCGGCAATATCGAAGCCCAGACGGTGAAGCTGCACGAGACCGCGTTTGTCGAGGGCGACATCACCCACGGCCAGCTGTCCATCGATGTGGGCGCCTACTTCCAGGGTCGCTGCCAGCAGTTCCGCCAGGCCCAGACCCAGGCCGCACCGCAGGCCATGACGGCATCCAGCCCGTTTACCCAGGCCCAGGCCACCATGGCCGCGCCGGAGTCCGACGGCCACGTGATCGAGTTCGACGGCCACCGCGGCTGAGCCGGCGGCCGGGGTCGCCCGGCCGTGCGACGTTCGGGACATGTGTCATCCTGAGACGGGCCGCGAGGCCCGCCTCGAAGCACACCCGCCCTAGCCGGCAACCTCGTCCCGGGTCGCGCCCACCCGCTGGGCCAGGGCCGCGCCCATGAAGGCGTCCAGATCCCCGTCGAGCACGGCATGGGTGTCCGAGGTCTCCACCCCGGTCCGGAGGTCCTTGACCA
>CAIQUG010000221.1 GCA_903874895.1 uncultured Caulobacterales bacterium
CGGTCCTGGTTCGAGAGGCCTGCCATGCCGCCGCTGCCGCCCATCTCACGGAAGACCCGCTTCGCCCATGGCGGCACCGCCGGCGGCGGCAAGATCTACCCCTTCGGCGGTCAGCAGGAGGAGGAGGCGATCTCCCCCTCGGAGCTGCTGGTCGGCCGCCTGACGCTCGCGGTCATGATCTACATGATCGCCCGCTGCCTGAACGTGGTCTGAGCCGCGCCTGCCGGGCAAAAAAGAAGCGGCCCGAAGGCCGCTTCTCTCCGATCCCGACGGGTGAGCCGGATCAGAACTTGTACTTCAGACCCAGTTCGATCTGCCACAGGCTCGCCGTCTGATCGACGATCGTGGGCTTGGACTGGGTGACCGCGTTCGCATTGGTGTAGCTGTAGACGTAGCTCTGACAGGCGGCCGGGTTGGCCGCCGTCGGGGCTGCACCGGTGGCATCACCGCAGGAAGCGTTCACCAGCACCGCACCGGCGCGGCTGTTGGAGTATTCCTTGATCACGCCCCACTTCTTGTTGATCAGGTTTCCGAGGTTGGCGATGTCCACCGTGAACAGCAGGTGGTGGCCCGGCAGCGGACCCGGAATGTCCTGGGCGTACTGGAAGTCGATCCGGTTCACCCGCGGGTTCTGACCGACGCCCTTCGGCGTGATCCTGCCCTGGGGCAGGTTGAACTGCTGGACCAGGGAGCGGAACTGCGCCAGGGCCGCCGCGTTGGCGAAGTACACCGTGGTGCCGGTCGGGCTGGTGAACTTCAGCGGGTTCAGGGCGTCCGGCGAGGACAGGTTCGGCACATAGAGCAGCTGGTCATCGCGATAGACGCCGAAGACCTGACCGCGGGAGCTCGACCCGCCGCCGAAGCCGCCGGCCGCCGAGCGCGGGTCGGACATCAGGAAGGTGATCGGACGACCGGAGCGGCTTTCGCCGAACAGGGTGAACCGCGATTCCCAGCCCTTGATGAACTCGTGCTTGTAACCGAGCTGGAACTTGAAGGCTTCGTCGATCAGGTTGGTGGCGCGACCCTTGACCGAGGTATTCGGGTCCAGTCCGGAGACCTGGTCAGCATAGTAGTTGCCCGAGTTGCTGTTCCCGCCTTCGGTGGTACCGAACTCCGAGATGCCGCCGAAGGACTTGCCGTCCTGGACGACATAGGAGGCGAACAGGTCGAGGTTCTTCCACTTGGTCCCTGCCGAGAAGGCGACCGTGGTGTTCCAGTTCTGCTCATGCGGGTTGTAGGCCTGGATGTCGCCGTTGGACCCCACATTGGCCAGGTCGTCGATCGGCGAGGTGTTCAGGCCGAGCAGGACCCGCTGGGCATTGATCGCCGCCGGCGTCGCGCCTGCAATCTGCAGACCGTCGTAGCGGATCCGGCCGTCCGGCGTGAGAGCCTGCTGACCGTTCACGATCAGACGACGCGCCCGGATATCGCGGAAGGCGATGTTGGTTTCCGACCAGGTGGCCACGGCGTCGATGCCGAAATCCCAGTTCCAGCGGCTGGTCTTGAAGGACAGGTTGGCCTTCCAGTCCGCCGGCATTTCGAAGCCGGGCGCCATGGAGTTGGTAAAGGCCAGACGCTGGGTCTGGCTCGGCAGGGCAACGAGGGACTGGGCGGTGGCCGACGGGGTGGTGGCCAGGCTCGCATTGGCCTGGTTGAGGTTCAGCAGCGCCTGGCCCGTGGCGGTATCGAGTGCCGCGCCGGTGGAGGTGTTGGTGAAGGTGCCGTTGGCGTTGCGGACCACGGAGAAGCTGTTGTTCAGCGCCCCGGTCTGGGCCCCGTAGCTGTTGCCGATGAACACATCCGGGATACCGCCGGACACCAGGCCGATGCCGCCGGACAGCTCGAACGTCTCCGTACGCCACTTGGCCGAGAACCGCGGCATCAGCACGTTCATGCCGTCATAGGTCTGCTGGTTGTTGAAGCCGTAGCGGTTCACGAAGTTGGCGTTCAGGGCCGGCTTCACGTCGTCGGTGTAGAAGTCGTAGCGCAGACCGTAGTTCACGGTCAGGCCCGGAGACAGGTCCCAGGTGTCCTGCGCGAACAGGGTCTGGACCTTGTAGGAGAACCGCGCGGCCGCATCGGACGCCGTCCCCGTCAGGGCGTTGCCGTAGGAGTAGCTGTTGGCCTTGCCGGTGGCGAAGTCGGCCACGCTGTCGAAGTAGTACGAACCGCGCGCGTTCTGGACGAACAGGTTGTAGATGTGGATGCCCTTGAACTGGTAGCCCAGCTTCAGCTGGTGGGTATCCATGAACCGGTAGTCGGCGGTGAACGAGCCGGCCAGATCGGTGGTCTTCAGGACGTTGGCCTGGCGAAACTGGTCCGGACCGAAGGAGATGGACGGCGTGCCAGACGTGCACGAGGTGGTGCTGCCGGCGCTGAGCGCATCCGTACAGATCGAGAAGTTGGCGAAGCCCTGGCCTTCCGGCGGCAGCTGGCCCCGCTGATAACCGCGATAGGACACGCGGGCTTCGGTGGTCAGTTCCGGCGACCACTTCGAGTTCAGCTGGATCGCGTAGTTGTCCTCGTTTTCAGGCTGCGAATACCAGTTGGTGTCGAGGCTGAACGTGGTGGCCGAGGGCGAGCGCTTGGCGACCGACGAGAAGGCGTGGCGATAGCTGGCACTGATCCGCTGCGTGTCGGTGAGGTTGTAGTCCAGCTTGATGGACGACTTTTCGTCATTCACCGGCTGCACCAGGTCGACCTGGCCCGGCTTCAGGGTGGCCGAGGCCGCATAGTTGTTCCAGTTGGCCAGGACCGTGTTCACGTCCGCCGCGGTGGCGTTGGCCCCCGTCGAGATACCGGGGATCTTGTTGAACAGGGTCCCGAAGCCCAGGCCCGCCGGACCGGCCGCGGTCACGTCGAAGCTGGAGTACTTTTCGTAGGAGACGGCAAAGAACAGGCGGTCCTGGATGATCGGGCCGGACAGGAAGGCACCGTAGTTCGTATCGTGGACGTAGTTCTTGATCTTGGCGGTCGACTGCAGAACCCGGATCGTGCCGTCGGGGTTCGTGGCGGTCGAGAACTGCTGAAGCTTGTTCCCGAGCAGGCGGGGGGTCCGGTAAAGGTCGAACACGGAGCCGTGGAAGTCATTGCCCCCCGACTTCAGGATCATGTTCAGGGCACCGCCGGTGAAGTCGCCGTCTTCCACGTCGAACGGCGTCGCCTGGACGGCGATCTGCTCGATGGCTTCCAGCGAGACCGGGCCGCGGTTGGTGGAGAGGCCGCCGGTGTTCAGACCGTAGTCATCCTGCGAGCGCACGCCGTCGATGGTGATACGGTTGCGGCGGGGCGAGGAGCCAGCGATGTAAAGACCGCCCGACGGACCGGTGCCCCGGGCCACGAAGTCCAGCTGGGCCAGCGGGTCGCGACGGGCGACGTCGCGGATGTCGCGCTTCACCGTCACGACCTGTTCGATGTCGGCGGCCTTCAGCGTGGTGCGGGAGCCCACATTGGCGAGGTCCGCATAGGACTTCTTCTTGCCGCTGACGGTCACCGCCGCGACTTCCGTGGCGGCGGAGAAATTCAGGGTCACCCGACCCGCGTCGCCCACGGTCAGGTAGATGTCGTTCAGGGTCTGATCCTGCAGCTTCGGAGCCTTGCCGAGCACCGTGTAGGGACCGCCGACCCGCAGGCCGCGGGCGTCGAACACGCCGGCCGCGTCGGTCACCAGGGTCGTCTTGGTACCGGAAGGCTTGTGAACGATCGTGACCGACACACCGGCGATCGGCGCACCCGCGTCGTCCACGGCGACGCCGCGCAAGGACGCGGTGGTCTGCTGGGCATAGGCTGCCGGCGCAAAGAACGCGGCCGCAAGAGCGCCCGCAGCCACAGAGGCTGCGAAATGACGAGACAACATAGGATTACCCCCGAAACCCTGCGGGACCTCCCGCATCCAGAGCGGCGTTTAGAGTTTCACAGCGGAAATATCCACGGCATCTGTGCAAAATTTTAATGACAGATTGTCGTCAATTCATCCTGCTGAAATATCACACACCCGGAGCCGCTCTTTTAACCAACAGACTGCGGATAAAATCTCGTGTAAATTGAATATTGATTTAAATACACTATGGTATTATCAAATTATAATTCAGCATTAACAAATATTGGTCAAAATGTTGACGAAATCTGGCTCGATCACCCGAACATGTCGCAGCTGTCCGTAAGCGGATCATCTCGCCTTCGCAGCTCCCGGCGCACGGTGGGCGAGCCTCGCAGCCCGGCTGACCGCTCAGCAGCTCCATCGATTTTTTCTATCCATATTTCAAAATCAATCAATTTCCATTCTGATTCCCCGTGGGATAGACCCCGGACAGCGACAACCCATGGAGCGCACATGTCCCTGATCAACACCGAAATCAAACCCTTCAAGGCTCAGGCCTTCCACGCCGGCAAGTTCGTCGAGGTGTCCGACGCCGACCTGCGCGGCAAGTGGTCGGTGGTCTTCTTCTATCCGGCGGACTTCACCTTCGTGTGCCCGACCGAGCTCGAGGACCTGGCCGACAACTATGCCGAGTTCAAGAAGCTGGGCGTCGAGATCTACAGCGTGTCCACCGACACCCACTTCGCCCACAAGGCGTGGCACGACACCTCCGACGCGGTGAAGAAGATCAACTTCGTGATGGTCGGCGACCCGACCCTGACCATCAGCCGCAACTTCGACGTCCTGATCGAGGAAGCCGGTCTCGCCGACCGCGGCACCTTCGTGGTGGATCCGGACGGCCGCATCCAGATCATCGAGATCACCGCCGGCGGCGTCGGCCGTGACGCGCTCGAACTGCTGCGCAAGATCAAGGCCGCCCAGTACGTGGCGTCCCATCCGGGCGAAGTCTGCCCGGCCAAGTGGCAGGAAGGGGAAAAGACCCTCGCCCCGTCCCTCGACCTGGTCGGCAAGATCTAAAGCCGACCCGCCATCGGCTCCCAGAGCCACGGCGCCGCCGCTCCTTCCCCGGGGCGGCGGCGCCACCTGGGCCCCGCCCCTGTTCCCCGCTCACGTTCCCCGCTCACGGAGAAACCCCCATGCTCGACGCAAATCTCAAGGCCCAGCTGAAGAGCTACATGGCCAACATCGTGTCGCCGGTGGAACTGGTGGCCACCCTGAACGACGACCCGCGCTCCCAGGAGATGCGGGCCCTGCTCGACGACATTGCCGCCCAGTGCGACAAGGTGTCCGTGAACCTGAACGGTCATGATGCCCGGGTTCCGTCCTTCGCCATCAACCGGGTGGACAGCGCGGTGGGCGTGCGTTTTGCGGGCCTGCCCATGGGGCACGAATTCACCTCCCTGGTCCTCGCCTTGCTGCAGGTGGGCGGCCATCCGCCCCGGGTTTCGGAGGAGCTGATCACCCAGGTGGCGGCGCTGGAGGGCGACTATTCCTTCGAGACCTATTTCTCCCAGTCCTGCCAGAACTGCCCGGACGTGGTGCAGGCCCTGAACGTGATGAGCGTGATCAATCCGCGCATCCGGCACGTGGCGATCGACGGGGCCTTCTTCCAGGATGAGGTGGCGGCCCGCGGCATCATGGCCGTGCCGACGGTCCTGTTGAACGGAGAGGTGTTCGGCCAGGGCCGGATGGACCTGGAACAGATCCTCGCCAAGCTGGACACCGGTGCCGCCGATCGCGCCGCCGCCCGTCTGCAGACCGTCGCCCCCTTCGACATGCTGATCGTCGGCGGCGGCCCCGCCGGGGCTGCGGCCGGCGTCTATGCCGCCCGCAAGGGCATCCGCACGGGCATCGCCTCCGAACGGTTCGGCGGTCAGGTGCTCGACACCATGGGCATCGAGAACTTCATCTCCGTCGCCCACACCGAGGGCCCGAAGCTGGCCGCCGATCTCGAGCGGCAGGTGCGGGACAACGGGGTCGAGATCATCAACCTGCAAAAGGCCCGCAAGCTGATCCCGGCGACGACCCCCGGCGGCCTGATCGGCATCGAGCTGGAAAGCGGCGCGACCCTCAAGACCCGGTCCGTGGTGCTGTCCCCCGGTGCCCGCTGGCGGCACATGAACGTGCCGGGAGAGGACGAATATCGCAACCGCGGCGTCGCCTACTGCCCCCACTGCGACGGGCCGTTGTTCAAGGGCAAGCGGGTCGCCGTGATCGGCGGCGGCAACAGCGGCGTTGAAGCCGCCATCGACCTGGCCGGGATCGTGGCTCACGTGACCCTGATCGAGTTCGACACGAAGCTCCGGGCGGACGCGGTGCTGCAGACCAAGCTGGCCAGCCTTCCCAATGTCACGGTGCTGACCTCCGCCCAGACCACCGAAGTGCTGGGCGACGGGGCGCGGGTCAACGGCCTCACCTGGCGCAACCGCGAGACCGGCGATGTCGCCACGGTGGAGCTGGAAGGGATCTTCGTCCAGATCGGCCTTGTGCCCAACACGGAGTGGCTGGTGGGCAGTCTCGCCCTCTCCCCCCGTGGCGAGATCGAGATCGACGGCCGGGGCGAGACCTCCGTCCCGGGTGTCTTTGCCGCGGGCGATGCCACCACCACCCCCTTCAAGCAGATCATCATCGCCGCCGGTGAAGGGGCGCGCGCCGCCCTGTCGGCCTTCGACTACCTGATCCGGCTGGCCCCGGCGGAACAGGCGGCGGAAGCCGCTTGATCCGACGACGGATCATTTTATCCCGTAGCCGTAGCGCCGGATGATCGCCCGGGCGGCAGGGCTCCGCAGGAAGCCGAGGAACCGGGCCGCCGCAGGGTTGTCCCGCCCGGCCGCCGTGACCACCGCGTCCTGCTCGATCGGCGCGTAATCCGTCTGCGGAGGGATCCAGCGGGATCCGCCGGGAGTGTCGATCACCTGGGACAGGGCGACAAAGCCCAGGTCTGCGGCACCGGTGCTGACAAAGGTATACGCCTGTCCGATGGAGGCTCCCCTCACCAGCCGAGGGGCCACGGCCTCGTAAACGCCCCGGCGTTGCAGGACGTCCACCGCTGCGGCTCCGTAGGGCGCCACGGCCGGGTCGGCAATGGCGAGGTGCGCGAAGCTCCCGCGGGCCAGGACGGCCCCCTGGCCGTCCACCAGACCCGGTTGCGTGGAGTAGAGCACCAGCTTGCCGAAGGCGTAGGCCACCGGCGCGCCGGGGGCCGCGCGCCCTTCCGCCACCAGCCGGCGCGGTCGCTCCGCATCGGCGGACAGGAACACGTCGAACGGCGCACCCTTCACGATCTGCTCGTAGATCTGGCCGGTGGCTCCGAAGCTCAGCACGGCGTGATCGCCCGTGGCGCGCTCGAAAGCGGCGGCAATCTCCCCGGCCGGTGCCGTGAAGTTGGCGGCGACGGCGACCGCAACGTCCCGCGCCGTGGCCCGGTCGGCAGATCCTCCAGCCCAGAGCACGGCGGCCAGCAGCGCCATCGCGCGGCACCATGCGGTCGTGTGCGCCATCCTCGGGTTCCCTCGTCGCCTACCGATCGGAAGTGAGACTATATAACGAAGGCGCTTCCGACAACAGCCCGTCTCGGGCAACGGGGAGACCGGGGGATGCGAAAACGCCTGTAACCTTTCCCGGTATTGTGCGTACTCTTCCTTGTCCCGTCGGTCGCGCCACCGGCGGCGATGTCGGACCCGGGGAAAGATTAATGACAGCCGCAGACGCCAACGCTGCCTCCGGAACGGAGGTTCCGGACCGCCTCTATCGCCACAGCGGCCTGACCCGGGCGACCCACTGGATCAATGCCCTCAGCCTGTTCGTGCTGCTTCTGTCCGGCCTGAACATCTTCATGGCCGAGCCCGGCCTGTTCATTGGTCAGTATGCGGACTTCGATCATCCGGCCGTCCGGATCTTCGCCGCCCATGGCGCCGGCGGGCAGTTGATCGGCGTCACCCAGATCGGCGACTCCCAGATCATCACCACGGGCTTTCTGGGGGTGTCGAACAATGCCACCGGCCACCCCGTCGCACGGACCTGGCCGACCTGGATGACCTTGCCCAGCTACCGCGACCTGGCGACGGCGCGACGGTGGCACTTCTTCTTTGCCTGGATGCTGGTGCTGAACGGTGCGGCCTATCTGGCCTGGAACACCTATGTCCGCCATATCCAGAAGGACCTCTGGCTGACGGCGGAGGACGTGAAGGCGATCCCGCAGTCCGTGGTCGACCACATCAGGCTGCGCCATCCTACCGGCCTCGCCGCGACGCGCTACAACGTGCTGCAGAAGCTCGCCTATCTGGCGGTGATCCTGGTGCTGGTGCCCGGCATGGTGCTGACCGGACTGACCATGAGCCCCGGCATGGATGCGGCCCTGCCGGTCCTGCCCTGGGTTTTCGGCGGTCGCCAGACGGCGCGGACCCTGCACTTCCTGTTCGCGTGGGGCCTCGTCCTGTTCTTCATCGTGCACATGGTGGAAATGGTGCTGGCGGGACCGGTGAACGAGCTCACGTCCATCATCACGGGCTGGTACCGGGTGCCCAAAAGCCATTCTGATCATGGAGCCGCCTGATGTCGGACGCCCCGATCCTCTCTCAGATCCGGACCGCGGCGCTGGCGCGGCGTAACTGGCTGAAGGCCGGACTGGCCAGCCTCGGGGGCCTTTGGCTCGCCGGCTGCGACCAGCTGTCAAACAACGCCACGGCGATCAAGGTGCTGGAAAGCGCGGAGGGCCTGACCCGCCGGGCCCAGCGCCTTGTCCTGAGCCCTGGCCAGCTGGCACCGGAATTCAAGCCGGGCGACATTTCTCCGAACTTCAAGGCCAATGGCTCCGTCGACCCGCAGGACACGGCCTATCGAGCCCATGTGGCCAATGGCTTTGCCGACTGGCGGCTGTCCATCGAAGGGCTGGTGCAGCACCCGATGAAACTCAGCCTTGCTGACCTCAAGGCCCGCAAGTCGCGCACCCAGATCACCCGGCACGACTGCGTCGAGGGGTGGAGCTGCATCGGCCAGTGGACCGGAGCCCCCCTGGCCGACCTGATCCGCGAGGCCGGGCTGAAGCCCGAGGCAAAGTTCCTCGTCTTCCACTGCATGGACACCATGGGCGGCGGTGGCGAGGACAATCGCTACTATGAGAGCATCGCCCTGGCCGATGTCTTCCATCCGCAGACGATCCTGGCCTACGAGATGAACGGCGCACCCCTCGCCGTCCCGCACGGGGCCCCGGTCCGCCTGCGGGTGGAGCGGCACCTGGGCTACAAGCAGGCCAAGTATCTCGAGCGGATCGAGGCCGTGGCCTCCCTCGAGGGGCTGCATGGCGGCAAGGGGGGCTACTGGCCCGACCGGGGATATGAGTGGTACGCGGGCATCTGAGGCGACACCCGCGTCTCACCGGCGCTACTGCATGAACCAGCCGTGGCTGACCACGATCGACTGACCCGTCAGGGCATTGGTCGGGAAGCCGGCCAGAAACACCGCCGTGCGCGCCACGTCATCGGTGGTGGTGAACTCCCCGTCCACCGTGTCCTTCAGCATTACCTTCTTCACCACGTCGGCCTCGCTGAGGCCAAGGGCCGCCGCCTGCTCGGGAATCTGTTTCTCCACCAGCGGGGTCCGCACGAAGCCCGGGCAGATGACGTTGGAGCGCACCCCGTGGGCCGCCCCTTCCTTCGCCACCACCTTGGCCAGACCGATCAGTCCGTGCTTGGCCGTCACATAGGGGGCCTTCAGCACCGAGGCTTCCTTGGAGTGGACCGAACCCATGTAGAGGATGCTGCCGCCCCGCCCCTGGGCATACATGTGCTTCAGGCAGGCCCGGGTGGTGAGGAACGCGCCGTCCAGATGAATGGCCAGCAGCGACTTCCAGTCGGCGAACTTGAAGGACTCGATGGGATCGACGATCTGCACGCCGGCGTTGGACACCAGAATGTCCACGCCGCCGAACGTCGCCACCACGGCCTCGACCCCGGCATCGACCTGAGCCTCGTCCGTGACGTTCATGGCGACCCCCATGGCCCGCTGGCCCGTCGGGTCGAAGGCGGCGGCAGTGGCATTCGCCGCGTCGATGTTGAGGTCGGCAATGGCGACCCGGGCTCCCTGCTCGAGGAAGGCGCGGGCGATCTCCTTGCCGATGCCGCTTGCCGCACCGGTGATGATGGCGACCTTGTCCTGCAGGCTCATGCTGGATCCTTTCACTTGGGGGTGTTGAGATGCGGTTCGGGGGACCGGCCGTGGCCGGCGGCGCTGGTAAAGTCGAAGGTCTGCACGGCAAAGGCCGTGCCGGGGCGCTCCAGCACCTCCGGGTGGGCCAGCGTCCGCTCAGCGTCCCGGCGTCCGGCCTGCCAGTGCTCCTCCATGGTGGCGCGGGAGAACTCGTAGTCCTTGGACTGCCCTTCATAGGTGGCGGACTGATAGATCAGCTGCACGATGTTGTAGACCGCCGGATCCGAGGCACGGGCCAGCAGGCGGGCCTCAGGGGTCGCGGCGAGCTCCGGCGGCATCCGCGCCAGAAGAGCATTGAAGGCGGCCCGCAGGGTCTGCATGCGGCGGAACGAGTCCGTGGCCGCCCGGGTGCGACTGGAGAACTGGATCTCCTTCATCCGCACCGCCACTTCGGACAGGTCCTTCGGCGCCTCGCCCCGCGAGCTCCACAGATCCACCTGGAAGACCAGGGTGTCCAGCTCCGTCCGGGCGTTCAGCACCCAGTCGAGGGGCGTGTTTGAGACAAGGCCGCCGTCCCAGTACAACTCGCCATCGATCTCCACCGCCTCGAAGGCGGGTGGCAGGGCACCACTGGCCATGACGTGGTCCGCGCGGATCCGCGTGGTGCGATTGTCGAAATAGGTGAAGTTGCCGGTGCGGACATTCACGGCACCGACGCTGAACCGCTGGGCCCCGTGATTGATCCGGTCGAAATCCACCAGTCGCTCCAGGGTGCGGCGCAGCTCGACCGTATCGTACCAGCTGGTGGCACCGGCGGTGCCCGGGGGACGCAGGACCGGAGGCGGCGTCCGGGGCGCGAAGAAGCCCGGAGCGCCGCGCAACATGACCTCTCCCGCGGCGAACTGGTTCATCAAGCTGCGCGCCATCTCCCCGCCGGGCAGAGATCCCAGCCAGCCAGCCCCCAGCCAACCTTGCCAGGGGTTTTCGTGACAGCTGCTGACCTGCTCCCAGAACGCCCGCAGACGCGGGATCCGCTGGTCGGGCGCATTGCCGGCAATGATCGCCGAATTGATGGCGCCGATGGAAATGCCGGAAATCCAGTCCGGCGTGATCCCGGCCCCGTGCAGCGCCTCGTAGACGCCCGCCTGGTAGGCCCCGAGGGCACCGCCCCCCTGCAGCACCAGGACCACGCTCTCGAACCGGGACGTCGGGCCCGGACCGGGGTCGGGTTTGTCCTCGTTCCTCACGGATCAGGCCTTTCGCAGGACAACTGGACGGGAGTGCCGGGCTCGGCGTCCGGTATCTCACGTCCGTGCTGCATTGCAACATCGATCTGCGATCCTGCCGCAGAGCCCGGTCGGCAGAAGGGTCAGAACTCCGTCCAGCCACCGCCCGCTGCCGCCCGGACAGGTGACGTGGCAGGCACGACCCGGGGTGCCCCGGAGGCCGGCCGCGTCGCGCTCACCTGGAAGCGGGCCACGAGATCATGCAGTTCGTCCACGCCGAGCTTCAGGGTCTGGCTGGCGGCATTGGTCTCCTCGACCATGGCCGCATTCTGCTGGGTGATCTGGTCCACCTGGTTCACCGCGGAATTCACCTGCTGCAGCCCGCCCGACTGCTCCGTCGAGGAGGCCGCGATGTGGGCGACCAGCGCATTGATCTCCTTCACATGGCTGACGATCCGCGACAGGGCCTCCCCGGTGCGGCCCACCAGCCCGGCCCCGGAGGTCACGTGCCGGGTCGAGTCGTTGATCAGCAGGGTGATTTCCTTGGCGGCCTCGGCAGAGCGCTGGGCCAGGGCGCGCACTTCCTGCGCCACGACGGCGAAGCCCCGGCCGCTCTCTCCAGCCCGGGCTGCCTCGACCCCGGCATTGAGGGCCAGGAGGTTGGTCTGGAACGAGATCTGCTCGATGATGTCCACGATCTTGCCGATCTCCCGGGACGAGGACTCGATCCGCTGCATGGCGTCGATGGCCTCGCCGACCACGGCGTGAGACTGCTCGGCATCCCGCTCCGCATCATTGACCAGCCGGTGGGCGTCACGGGCATGATCCGCGGCCAGGGTGACGGTGGAGGTGATCTGGTCGACGGCGGCGGCGGTCTCTTCCAGGGCGGCGGCCTGCTGTTCGGTACGGCGGGACAGATTGTCGGAAGCCTCGCTGATGTCCTCGGCTCCGGCCCGGATGTCGCCCGCCTTGGCCACGACGACCTGCATGGTCCCCTCCAGCTGGTCCATGGCGGCGTTGAAATCGTCCTTCAGCTTGCGATAGGCCGGAGGGAAGGCCTGCTCCAGCCGTCGACGCAGGTCCCCCCGGGCCATCTGGTCGAGACCCTGGCCGAGGGCGGACACCACATCGCCCAACTCCTGGGACATGCGTTCACGCTCGGCCTCGGTGCGCTGGCGTTCCGCCTCACCGGTCGACTTCAGCGTTTCCGTCTCCCGCTCCAGGCGCAGCTTGGCCTCGGCCGCATCGCGGAACACGATCACCGCCCGGGCCATGTCACCGATCTCGTCAGCCCGGTCGGCCCCGCGGACCTCGACGACATCTTCCCCCGCCGCCAGGCGACGCATGACGCCGGTCATGCCGATCACCGGTGCGGCGATGAGGCGGCTGGCCAGCCAGCCCATCAGCATGGCGACGCCTACGGCGGCCCCGCTGCCGATGAC
>CAIQUG010000222.1 GCA_903874895.1 uncultured Caulobacterales bacterium
CTTTGCACAGCCTGCAGCGCCTGCGAGGGTCGTCCACTTTCGGCGAAGGTGTCGCGCAGAGACCTGACGGGCTCCGGTCTCGTGGATGTCGGGCTTGATCAGCCACCGGGCTGTCTGAGTTCCAGTCCTGCGCCCGCCTGCAAGGGCGGGCGTTTCCGCGTGTGTCTCCGCGCGCGCGATGCAGCGGTCAGGGCAGATGTTCCCGACGCCATTTCCTTTATTTTTCCTTTATGGCGCGCCGCATCAATAGGCAGGGACCTTTTATGCCTGCCCGCTCTAGAAGTAGGACAACAAAAACCAGGAGCGAGCGAATGGATGTCTTGTTCATCGCAGGGGGCATCGCCGTGTTTGGTCTGTTTGCCCTCTACACAATACTACTGAGGCGCGTCTGACATGATCGTCATCGGTCTCTACATCGCAGCGACGGTCGCTGTCGCTATTTACATGCTGGTGGCGCTGCTGCGCCCCGAAGACTTCTAGCAGGATCCAATCCATGAACATTCAGGGGTGGGCCGAGATCGTCGTGACGATCGGCCTCGCCGTCGGCCTCGGATGGCCGATCGGCATCTACATGGCGCGTGTCTGGCAGGACAAGCCGACGTGGCTCGATCCTGTGATGCGGCCCTTGGAACGGGTCTTCTACGGCCTGTCCGGCATCGATCCGCGCAAGGGCCAGACCTGGGTCGCCTACACGATATCCGTGCTGGCGTTCAGCGTGGCCGGCTTTCTTTCGCTGTACGCGATCCTGCGCCTGCAGAACCTTCTCCCGCTCAATCCACAGGGTTTCCCCGGCATGTCGCCGGATCTGTCGTTCAACACGGCGATCAGCTTCCTCACCAACACCAACTGGCAATCGTATTCTGGTGAGAGCGCGGCCAGCCACTTTTCGCAGATGGCCGGACTGGCCGTGCACAACTTCCTGTCCGCAGCCACCGGCATCGCCGTTGCCGCCGCACTCGCGCGGGCCTTTGCCGCGCACCGCGGGGAGAGCGTCGGCAACTTCTGGGCCGATGTCGTCCGGATCACCCTCTACGTGCTGCTCCCCGTCTCCATCCTGATCGCCTTCGTCCTCGCCGCCATGGGTGTCCCGCAGTCCCTGCTCGCCCACGTGGATGCGACAACGGTGGAAGGTGCCAGGCAGTCCATCGCACTGGGCCCGGTCGCCAGCCAGGAAGCGATCAAGATGTTCGGCACCAATGGCGGCGGCTTCTTCAACGCCAATTCCGCTCACCCCTTTGAAAACCCGTCCTCCTTCACCAACCTGATCGAGGAGATCGCCATGAACACCCTGGGCTTCGCCTGCGTCGTGGCGTTCGGCCGGGTGGCCGGGGTGGCGAAGGAGGCCCGCGCACTGGTGATCGTCATGACCCTGATGGTCGGGGCCGCGGCCGGCGGCATCTACGCCGCGGAATCCCAGCCCATGCCGGCGATGACGGCCTCCCACGTGGTGGCGGCGTCCAACATGGAAGGCAAGGAGACCCGCTTCGGGGCCGCGTCCACCGCGGTGTTTGCCGCCATGACCACCGGGGCGTCCTGCGGCGCGATCAATGGATGGCATGAAAGCTTCTCGCCCCTGGGGGGCGGGATCGCCATGTTCCTCATCCAGATCGGCGAGATGCTGCCGGGCGGGGTCGGGTCGGGTCTCTACGGCATGATCGTGATCGCCGTCCTGTCGGTGTTCGTCGCCGGACTGATGGTCGGCCGGACACCCGAATATCTCGGCAAGAAGATCGAGGCGCGGGAGATCAAGTTCGCCATGCTGGCGACCCTGATCCTCACGGCGGCCATCCTGGGCTTTTCGGCGCTGACGGCCGGACTTCCCTTCGCCATGAAGGCGGTCTCGGCGTCAGGACCCCACGGCCTGTCCGAGTTCCTCTATGCCTTCTCCTCTGCGGCCGGGAACAATGGGTCGGCATTCGGCGGTCTGTCCGCCAACGCGCCCTACTGGAACACGACCCTGGCCATCGCCATGGCCCTTGGACGGTTCGGCTACATCGTGCCCGTCATGGCGATCGCGGGGGCCCTGGTGGCCAAACCGAAGCTCGCGCCGTCCGCCGGGACCCTGCCGACCCACGGGCCGCTGTTCATCGGCCTGGTGATCGGCGTGATCCTGATCCTCGCCGGCCTCCAATACTTCCCCGCCCTCGCACTGGGTCCGATCGTCGAGCACTTCCAGATGCTCGCCCTGACATCGCATTGATTGGAAAAGGAAAGCTGATCCCATGGCTTCCGCTATCGCAACTGACGGCTCGCAGGGGCGGCTCATCGCCCGCGCCGCCGCCGACTCCCTCGCCAAGCTCGACCCGCGCAAGCTGGTCGCAAACCCGGTCATCCTGGCCACCGAAGTCGTCGCCGTCCTGGCGACGGTCTCGACCGTGGACGCTCTCATCCACAACGCCAACCCCGGCTTCGCGGTCCAGATCGCAGCCTGGTTGTGGGCGACGGTCCTCTTCGCCAATTTCGCGGAGAGCATCGCCGAAGGGCGCGGCAAGGCGGCGGCGGACAGCCTGCGCTCGGCCCGGGTCACCACCATGGCCAAGCTGCTTGCTGATCCGGCCACCCGCGAAACCACCCCGACGCCGTCGCACAAACTCGTCGTCGGCGACGTCGTGCTGATCGAGATCGGTGACATGGTGCCCGCCGACGGCGAGATCGTCGAGGGCGTGGCGTCTGTGAACGAGGCTGCCATCACCGGCGAAAGCGCACCGGTGATCCGTGAGTCCGGCGGCGATCGCTCTGCCGTCACCGGCGGCACTACTGTGGTCTCGGACTGGATCAAGGTCCGGGTGACGGCAGGGCAGGGGGACAGCTTCCTCGACCGCATGATCGCCATGGTCGAGGGGGCCAACCGCCGCAAGACCCCGAATGAGGTTGCGCTGGCCGTGCTCCTGGCCGGACTGACCCTGATCTTCATGGTGGCGGTGGTGACCCTGCTGGGCCTCGGCGGCTATTCCGGCGTCAAGCTGGACCCGATGGTGCTCGGGGCCCTGTTCATCTGCCTGATCCCGACCACCATCGGGGGGCTGCTGTCGGCGGTCGGCATTGCGGGTATGGACCGGCTCCTGAAGGTCAATGTGCTGTCGACCTCCGGACGGGCGGTGGAGGCGGCGGGAGACGTGGACACCCTGCTGCTCGACAAGACCGGGACCATTACCTACGGCAACCGCATGGCCACCGAGGTGATTGCCGCTCCGGGCGTGCCTGCGGATCGCGCCCTGCGTGCGGCACTGATGGCGTCCCTGGCGGACGAGACGCCCGAAGGCCGTTCCATCCTGGAGCTGGCCCGCGAAAAGCACGGGCTGGTCGAGACCCTTCCGGACCAGGCAACCGCCATCGCGTTCAGCGCGACGACCCGTGTTTCGGGGCTCGACGTGGACAGGATGGCCTGGCGCAAGGGGGCCGTCGACGCGGTGCTGAAGATCTGCGGCCTGACGGCCCAGTCCGCACCCACCGAGGTGTCCGCAGTGGTTGACCGGATCGCCCGGGCGGGAGGGACACCTCTGGCTGTTGCCGAGAATGGCCAGCTGATGGGCGTCATCCACCTCAAGGACGTGGTGAAGCCGGGTGTGAAGGAGCGTTTCGCCGACCTGCGCCGGATGGGTCTGCGGACCGTGATGATCACCGGCGACAACCCGATCACGGCGGCAACGATCGCCTCCGAAGCCGGGGTGGACGATTTCCTCGCCGAGGCGACGCCGGAGGACAAGCTCCGGCTGATCCGCGAGGAACAGGCCAAGGGTCGCCTGGTGGCCATGTGCGGCGACGGGTCCAACGATGCGCCGGCGCTCGCGCAGGCCGATGTGGGGGTCGCCATGCAGACGGGCACCCAGGCCGCACGGGAAGCGGGCAACATGGTGGATCTGGACTCCGATCCGACCAAGCTCATCGAGATCGTGGAGGTGGGAAAGCAGATGCTGATCACCCGCGGCGCGCTCACCACCTTCTCCATCGCCAATGACGTGGCCAAGTACTTTGCCATCATCCCGGCCATGTTCGTGGTCGCCCTGCCGGCGCTGAGCGCCATCAACATCATGCAGCTGCACAGTCCGCAGAGCGCGATCCTGTCGGCGGTGATCTTCAACGCCCTGATCATCGTCGCCCTGATTCCGCTGGCCCTGCGAGGGGTGAAGTACCGGGCCATCGGGGCCGGCAAGCTGCTCTCCCGCAACCTGCTGATCTATGGGCTCGGCGGCGTCATCGCCCCCTTCATCGGCATCAAGGTGATCGACGTTCTGATCACCACCGTCCACCTGGTCTAGACCGGGCCAGAGGCAAGGAATTCCGTCCATGTTACAGCAGATCCGTCCCGCCCTCGTCATGATGGCCCTCTTCACCCTCCTGCTCGGCCTCGCCTATCCCCTGGCCTTGACGGGGGTCTTCGGCGCGATCTTTCCGGCTCAGGCCGGAGGCAGTCTCGTCCGCGACAGGGCTGGCAAGGTGATCGGTTCGACCCTGATCGCCCAGGGTTTCACCAAGCCCCAGTACCTCCATCCCCGGCCGTCCGCCGCCGGGACCGGCTATGATCCCCTCAACAGCGGCGGCACCAACCTTGGCCCCCTCGACCCGAAGCTGACCGAGCGGGTGAAGGGGGATGTAGTGTCGCTGCACAGGGAAAACGGTTCGGGCGCGATCCCCGAGGATGCCCTGACCACGTCCGCCAGCGGCCTCGATCCCGACATCTCGCCCGCGAATGCCGCGTTCCAGGCCCAGCGCGTGGCGACGGCACACAGCATCAGCCGGGCCGACGTGCAGGCCGTGATTGACCAGAACACGCAAGGCCCGTTCCTCGGGTTCATTGGCCAGGCGCATGTCAACGTGCTTGCGGTCAATCTGGCGCTTGACGCAAGGTACACCGCGGCTCAACTGAAAACCCGATGACCTTTGAAGAGCCGCCTCGTCCCGATCCTGATGCGCTGCTCGCCGAAGCCGCGCGGCAGGGGCGTGGTCGGCTCAAGGTCTATCTCGGCATGGCGCCGGGGGTGGGCAAGACCTACGAGATGCTCACCTCCGGTCGCCGCATCGCAGCCGAAGGCCGGGATGTGGTCGTCGGTGTCGTCGAGACCCATGGTCGCAAGGATACCGAGGCGCTCGTGGACGGCGTCGAGATCCTGCCGCGACACGCAGTGGACTATCGCGGCCAGACGCTGATGGAATTCGACATCGATGCCGCCGTGGCGCGCCGCCCGCAGCTGCTGCTGGTGGACGAATATGCCCATTCCAATGCGCCGGGCTCGCGTCATCCGAAGCGCTGGCAGGATGTCGAGGAATTGCTCAAGGCCGGCATCGACGTCTGGACCACGCTGAATGTCCAGCATCTCGAGAGCCTCGTGGATGTCGTCTGGAAGATCACGGGTGTCCGGGTCAAGGAGACGGTGCCCGACAGCGCGTTGTCCGACGCCGACGAGATCGAGCTGGTCGACATCACGCCGCAGGAACTGCGTGTTCGGCTGGCCGCCGGCAAGATCTACCTGCCGGAGACGGCCCGGCTGGCGACCGACAACTTCTTCAAGCTCGAAAACCTGACGGCCCTGCGCGAGATTGCCCTGCGCCGGGCAGCCAAGACCGTAGACGACCAGCTGGTCGGTGCCATGCGCCGGCAGGGGATCGACGGGCCCTGGGCCGCGGGGGAGCGGATCCTGGTCCTCATCGCCGGTGACGGCATGGCCAACTCGCTGGTGCGCGCCGGTCGTCGTCTGGCCGACCTGATGATGGACGCCCCCTGGACGGTGGCGCACGTGGAGCGTCCCAACTCGCCCAACCGGGACCGGAATGCGGGTCGCCGCGTGGCTGAAGCGCTGAAGCTGGCGGAACAGCTGGGGGCTGCGACGGTCGTTCTGACCGGCGACGATCTGCCGGGAACGGTGATCGCGTTTGCCCGGCGCAACAACGTCACCCAGATCGTCATCGGGAAGACCCGGGACAGCCGGCTCCGGGTCATGTTGGGGCGGTCCCTCGCCCAGGCGATCCTGAGGGCCTCCGGAGACGCCGCCGTCCATTTCGTCAATGCCGGTGCTCCTGACGGGGCTTCGGACACCCTCGCGACGTCGATTGCGACCCCGCGGCGACACCCTGTCCGTGCGGCCATCGGCTATCTGGCGGCCATCGGACTGGTCAGCGTGGCCACGGGGGTGGCATGGGTCCTCGACCGCTACGGGGGAGGGGCCGACCTCGCCATGATCTTCCTCGTCAGCGTGCTTGTCAGCGGGCTGGCGTTTGGTCTGCGTCCCGCCCTGGCAGCCAGCGCCCTGGCGGTGCTGACCTATAATTACTTCTTCCTCGAGCCCCGGTTCTCGCTGCAGATCGGCCATGCCGCCGACATCTTCACCTTCGTGGTGTTCGTGGCCGTGGCGGCGGTGACCGGCTGGCTGACCGGGCGCGTGCGCGACCAGGCGCTGGTCTCGGCCAACCGGGCATCCGCCTTCAGCGCGCTTCTGGCGGCGAGCCGGCGACTGTCGGCGGCGTCGACCCAGGACGTGGCCGCCCATGCGCTGGCGGAACAGGCTTCGGCAGCAGCGGAGTCCACCGCGGTCGTTCTGCTCCCCCGGGACGGCCAGCTGACGGCGGTCGCGTCGGCCCCGACCGCTGCGGTCCTGTCGCCCGGTGCCATGGCCGCGGCGCGCTGGGCCTGGGAGCGAGGCGAGGTGGCCGGCACCGGAACCGGCACCCTGCCCGAAGTCGGCTGGATCTTTCGCCCGCTGGTCGGACTTCGCGGCCGCGCAGGCGTCGCCGGCGTGGAGGTCCTGACGCGGGCGGTCGACTATGATGAGCGGCTCGTCACCGCGATGCTCGATCAGGGGGCCGTGGCACTGGAGCGGGCCGAGCTGGCGGATGCCACGGTGGAGAATGAAGCGCTCCGCCGATCGGACAAGCTCCGCGCCGCCCTGTTCAACTCCATCAGTCACGACCAGAGAACGCCGCTCTCCACCGTCCTCGGGGCGGCGACCACGCTCATCGACTACGACACGTCCCTCAAGCCCGGCGTGCGCCTCGATCTCCTCGTCAGCATCCGCGAGGAGGCCGAGCGGCTCAACCGCTATGTCGGCGATCTGCTCGACATGACCCGGCTCGAAGGCGGCGCACTCCAGACCCGTGCCGAATGGACCGACGTCAGGGACGTGCTGGTCGCCGCCATGAAGCGGGTGGAGCGCCGCCTGGGCGACCGCGTGCTGAGCCGCGATTTTCCGCCGGAACTGTCCCTGGTCCAGCTGGATCCGAGCCTTCTGGAGCAGGCGGTGGTGAACATTCTCGAGAACGCCGTGGCGTACAGCCCGGATGCCACCCATGTGGAGGTCGCCGTCTACGAGGACCGGAGCAATGTGGTGATCTCCATCGAGGACGAAGGCCCCGGCATCCCCCAGGCCGAGATCGAGCGCATCTTCGAGAAGTTCCGGCGCCTCGAGGAGCCGACGGATCGTGGCCGGGGAAATCCGAGCAAGGGGGCCGGACTCGGCCTTTCGATCGCCAAGGGCTTCATCGAGGCGATGGGGGGACGCATCGCTGCGGCCAGTCCGATCCACGGGGCGGTCGGCACGCGGATCCTGATCAGCCTGCCCAAGGCCGTCGCCACCCATCACCTGCTGCTCTGAGGCGCGCGTCGTGTCCGATCACAGACCCCAGATCCTCGTCATTGACGACGAGCCCCAGATCCACCGGTTCCTGGGGCCGGCGCTGGACGCGGCAGGCTATGAGCCGATCCGGGCGGACAACGGCCGCGACGGTCTGGCGGCCATCGTCAACAATGCCTGTGATGCCGTGATCCTCGACCTGGGTCTTCCGGACATGGACGGAAAGCAGGTCCTCACCCGGGCCCGGGAGTTCTACGACGGACCGATCCTGATCCTGTCGGCGCGGGACATGGAGATGGAGAAGATCAAGGCCCTCGATCTCGGCGCGAACGACTATGTGGAGAAGCCGTTCCGCGTGGGCGAACTGCTGGCAAGGCTTCGGGTTGCCATGCGCCACAGGTCGGGCCACATCGTCACGCCGACCGTCGTGACCGCGGGCGATCTCGAGGTCGATCTCGTCAAGCGCCTGGTGACGCGGAGCGGCGCGCCGATACGATTGTCCCCGCGCGAATACGCCTTGCTGGCACGGCTCGTCGAGGGTGACGGTCGTGTTCTGACGCATCAGCAACTGCTGTCGATGGTCTGGGGGCCGGCACACGCCAACGACATCCAGTATCTGCGGGTGTTCATGGGGCACCTTCGGCAGAAGCTGGAGGCGGACCCGTCCTCACCGCGCTATCTGGTGACCGAAAGCGGTGTGGGCTATCGGTTCGTGGCCGACTAAGCCTCAGGATGGCGGCGCTCCAGGCCTGGCGGACCCGGTCCGGAGCCTGCCAGGTCGCCGCGCAGCACGCGCCGGAGTCCGTCATGGCGGCGAGGCGGCGGGTCAGGCGCGACAGCCCCGGATCGTCCGCAGGTCCGTCCGCGTGTTGCGCCCTCAGCTCCGTCCCGGGCAACTTGGCCTTGCACCAACGCCGCGATTGGCCGCTTTTGAATCCCCATACTCACGAGAGGCAACGGACGATGTCTGCCAGGCCCGGCCACACGATCCACAATCACCAGCATCATATCGGATGGGACAATGCCCTGCCGCCGGTCCTGACCGTGGCCCCGGGCACGACCATCGCCTTCGACTGCCAGGACGCATCCGGCGGGCAGCTGGTCCCCGGCAGTACCGTCGGCGACGTGGCGACATTCGATTTCAGCCGGACAAATCCCGTGTCGGGGCCCATCTTCCTGGATGGTGCCGAGCCCGGCGACGCGGTGAAGGTCACGATCGAGAGCTTCGCCCCTTCCGGCTTTGGCTGGACGGCAGTGTTTCCCGGGTTCGGCCTGCTGACCGACCAGTTCCCTGACCCGGCCCTGCACCTGTGGAGCTATGACAAGGTGCGCATGACCCCAGCCGCCTTCTCGCCCATCGGCCGGGTTCCCCTGAAGCCGTTCGCGGGGACGATCGGCCTGGCTCCGGCGGAGGCAGGTCTGCACTCCGTCGTGCCGCCAAGACGTGTGGGCGGCAACATGGACATCCGTGACCTGTCGGCGGGGACGACCCTCTACCTGCCGGTGGAGGTGGCCGGGGGCCTGTTCTCGGTGGGCGATACCCACGCCGCCCAGGGAGATGGGGAAATCTGCGGCACTGCCATTGAGAGCCCGATGTCCGTCACCCTGACCCTTGGTCTGATCAAGGACGCCCGACTGGAGGGGCCACGCTTCACGACCCCCGGGCCGGTGACGCGGCACCTCGACGAGAAGGGCTACGAGGTGACCACCGGCATCGGGCCCGATCTCATGACCGGCGCGCGGGAGGCGGTGAGCCGGATGATCGATCTCCTCGGTCGCACCCACGGGCTGGCCCCGGTGGATGCCTACATGCTGTGTTCGGTCTGCGGGGACCTGCGGATCAGCGAAATCGTGGATCTTCCCAACTGGCTGGTGTCGTTCTACTTCCCGCGGATGGTGCTGGAATAGGCGTTCCCGCGCCCCGTTTCGCGCGCGCGAGCGTCCGGTGGGACGGCACGACGTCGCCGGGCCCCGGTCGGCACGATCGACCGAGGCAGAGTAACAAGGTCAGCCGATCTCCAGCCCGCGAAGATCTGCGCGGCTGTCAGCCGTTCGCCGTATCCGGCCCGATCACGGCGGCGACTTCCGTCACCTTGTTGGCGGGAAATCCACCTTCCCGAGCGTGACGCTCGATCACCTCGGCGCTTTCGGCTTCATGGATGCAGTAGATCTTGTCGCCGGCAACGTAGCTTGTGACCCACCGGTAGGGGACGCCGAGCCCGCAGACGACGTCATTCGACTTGGCGGATATCCCCTGGAGGTCGGCCGCTGTCAGCTGGCTTGCACCCGGTATTTCGCGTTCGATCACAAACAGAGGCATGGCATCGCTCCCTTTGGTGTCCTTCACGGTAGTGCGATCCTGCATCCTCTGGCAAGCCGCGCCCGTTCCGCCCGCGCGATGCGTCGCGCCACGTGTGAAGTGCTGTCAAAAATTATCTAGACATATCTCTAATTATATCCGCCAATCGCTCGGGCCGTCTTTCCTCTGCGAGAATCATCATGCGCCACGAAGAGCAGGTTCGGGTGATCCGGACCTTGATGGGTCACCTCGATCGGGGAACCAATGTCGACGAGGGCGTCATCCGCAGGATCGAAGTCGGCGACTACACCTCGCCGGAACGCGCCGGACTGGAGTGGAACGCGTTCTTCCGGAGCTACCCTCAGGTGATCGGCATGTCCGGTGACCTGCCGAGGCCGGGCACGTTCCTCACATCCCACGATTTCGGTGTGCCGCTACTGGCCACCCGCGCGGCCGATGGCCGCTTCCGCGCCTTCGCCAATGTCTGCCGGCACCGGGGAACGATCCTCGAGGAGGCGCCCCGCGGCGACCGGACGCGGTTCGTCTGTCCGTTTCATGCCTGGACGTTCGACAATACCGGGGCCCTGATCGGCGTTCCGAAGGCGGACCACTTCGGGGACATCGACAAGGCCTGCCTCGGCCTGATCGAACTTCCGGCGGAAGAGCGCCACGGACTGCTGTGGGTGCATCCGAAGGCGGACGGCCGGCTGAATGCAGCAGAATTGCTGGCAGGTCTCGACCAGGAGTTCGAGACCTGGGACTTCGCCCGCCTCGTCCACATCGGCGACGACACCTACGAGACCCCCATGAACTGGAAGCTCGCCATCGACACCTTCGGCGAGACCTACCATTTCGAGAAGCTGCACCGGGATACCCTGGCCCCGGTCTTCCACGGCAATGTCCAGGCCTATGACACCTACGGGCGCAATCACCGGATGGCGCTCTGCGTGCGCTCCATCGACATGATGCGGTCCATGCCGGAAAGCGCGTGGGACATCACCATGGGGGCCTTCCCGGTCTACTACCTGTTCCCCAACATCCAGATCAATGTCGGCCGCGCCGCCGTCACCCTCGTCCGGGTCTATCCGGACAAGGACAATCCGGACCGCAGCCTGTCGCGGGTGAGCTTCTATGCCCGGCCGGACGCCCTGGCCCAGGATCCCGGAGGGCTGCGATCCCTGTCGCAGGCCTTTGGCGAGATCATCCGGGACGAGGACTATGTGGCCGCCGCCGCATCCTACCGGGGGGCCCAGTCCGGCCTGGTGGACCATTTCCTGTTCGGCCGGAACGAACCGGCCCTGCACCATTACCACCGGACCTATCGCGCAGCTCTGGGGCTCGCCCCGCTGCAAGCGGTGTCCGCATGAGCCGCGTCGAAGCGGCCGAGCTGTCGCGGCGAGAGCTGAGCAAGACCGCACGTCGAACCGCCATTCTCGACGCCGCGCGGTCGCTGATCCGGGAGCATGGCCCCCAGGTCTCCGCGGAGAGGATTGCCCAGCGGGCCGGAGTCTCCACCGCGACGGTCTACAATCTGATCGGCCCGCGGGAGCAGATGCTCGGCCTGCTGCTCAGTGACCTGTTCGAGGCGCTGCGGGCGACCATCACCGCCCTGGACCTCGTGGATCCGTTCCGGATCGGTGATGCCGTGGTGGGGGTGTCTGCCAGGATGTTCATCGCAGACGCCGGACTGTGGCTGCACGTCATTCCCGAGATCCGGGGGGCCTTCGGCATCCGCGTGCAGCCCTTCGTCTCGTTCCAGCCCATCAACCTCCAGCGGCAGGCGATGCAGACGGCCAAGGACATCGGCATGCTGAACCGGTCGGCGGACGCGGAGATGACCGCG
Organism: uncultured Caulobacterales bacterium; assembly: GCA_903874895.1. Classification (GTDB taxonomy): domain Bacteria; phylum Pseudomonadota; class Alphaproteobacteria; order Caulobacterales; family Caulobacteraceae; genus CAIMFV01. The sequence continues at coordinate 11,708 of CAIQUG010000222.1, forward strand.
ACCCAGATCTATGCGGCCTATACGGGCGCGCTGTTCCTGTGGGCCGGCGGTTATCTCTCGGACGAGGCGTTCCTGAACCAGGCGAAGGCCGGCTACTGGGCTGTCCTGGCGGCCCTCGGGGCGGGTGACCATCGCCGCCGGGCCCTCCACGAACTGAACGCGTTGCACAGTGCCCGCGCGCGGGCGCTGCTGGCTGAAATCGATCTGGCAACTTCAAGGACTTCGACCGGTCATGACGGTATCTGAGCGGCTGCATACCCCTGACGGGGTTCCCTTCGTTCGTGCGCCGGACGACAACTTCAAGGACCTCGATGGCTATCCGTTTGCGCCGAACTATCTGACGTTCGAGGGACTGCGGCTCCACTATGTGGATGTGGGGCCGCGGGACGGTCCCGTGGCGATGCTGATGCATGGCATGCCGACCTGGAGCTATCTGAACCGCCACATCATCCACGGGCTGGTGGCCAGGGGCTGGCGCTGTATCGCCCATGACCACATCGGCTTCGGCCGCTCCGACAAGGTCACGGATCCGGCCTGGTACTCCATCGGGCGTCATGCCCGGGCCTGCCGGACGCTGGTCGAGACCCTCGACCTTGCGGGGATCACCCTGTTTGCCCAGGACTGGGGCGGCCCCATCGGCCTCGCCCAGGCCGCTGAACTGGGCGAGCGGTTCGACCGGCTGGTGATCATGAACACCTGGCTTCCCCATGACGGCTACGTCTACAGCCAGGCCATCCGCAACTGGGCCGACGGCTGGAGGTCGGGCGGACTGTACGATACGACGGTTCCCGAGCGGATGTCGCTGGGCGGCATCATGATGCTGGCGCTCGGTCATGTGCCGATGAGCGCGGTCGCCGGCATCGTCGCCACCGGGCAGGCCCCGGCCGTGTCGCCGGAGGCCGCGGCCGTCCGGCGGGGCTATGATGCCCCCCATGTGGGGCTCGACGCCGATGCCTTTGCCGGACCGCGCCGGTTTCCGCTCAGCATTCCGATCGACCGGCCCCAGGACCCGACCGCCCTGGACGGTGCCCGGCATTTCGAGGCCCTCAGGGGCTGGATGAAGCCGATCCACTTCATCTGGGGCGGCCAGGACGGGGTCTTCACGCCGGATTGGGGTCGGTCCTGGGCCGCGCTCTTTCCCCAGGCGACCTTCGATCTTCTGGCCGATGCCGGGCATTTCCCGCAGGAATCCCACGGTGCGGAGATCGCCCGGCTTGTGCTTCACTACACGGACGACGGGGAGGGCTAGCTCCGCCGACCGGACCGACGGATCGGCTCGTCCCAGACTACAGGCTTCAGACGGCAGCGAGGAAGTGTCCCCATGGCTTCAGTCAAAACGGTCCGTGCCGACGTATCGGTCGACCAGGTGCTCGAAACCATCGATCAGGACGGGGCGATCATTCTCGAGGGGGCCATGTCCGGCGACCTGCTTGCCCGGGCCAATACCGAACTGGGTCCGTTCATCGCCCAGGGCCGGACCGGTCGCAACGAGTTCGGCGGTTACAGAACCAAGCGGATCGGGGCTCTGATCGCCCGCTCGCCCGCCTGTCGGCAACTGGCCCTCGACCCGCGGATCAACGCGATCTGCTCGGAATTCCTCAAGCCCTTCTGCGATGGGTATCAACTGCATTTCACCCAGGCGGTCAGCATCGGGCCGGACGAACAGGGCCAGATGCTGCATCGCGACCGCGGCGTCTGGGGCGGATACATCAGTCGCAAGATTGAAACCCAGTTCAGCACCATCTGGGCGGCGAACGATTTCAACCATGCCAATGGCGCGACCCGGGTTGTTCCCGGCTCGCACAAATGGCCCGCGGACCGGAAGCCCGAACCGCACGAAATCGCGTCGGCGGAGATGTCTGCGGGGTCGGTGCTCGTCTATACCGGTTCAGTCATTCACGGAGGCGGGGCCAACGAGACGACGTCCGACAGGATCGGGATCCTGCTGCACTATGCGCCGAACTGGCTGAGGCAGGAGGAAAACCAGTATCTGTCATGTCCGCCGGATATCGCGCGGACCCTCAGTCCCGAACTCCGCGCCCTGATCGGCTACACGAAGGGCGGCTACGTGCTCGGCTTCTATTCGGCCCCGACGGGACCGGACGAGCGCGGGCCCGAACTGGCGCCGCCGGAACGTCTGTTCGACGAGGCGCCCGATCCGTTCGAAGCCGCCATCTCGGCTCAGGACCTCGTAGACCGGACAAGCTGACCGCGCACCTGCAGGCGCGGGCTTCGCGGGCCTTGGGCTATTTCGGAGAGGCCGGGTTTTCGGAATAGTGGATTTCCACGATCTTCCAGTGACCGGATCGCTTGAACCAGACGTCGGTCTCCGAGAACTGCGAGGTCACGACGCCCTTGCCGGGTGTCCGGGTGGCGACGGTGGCCAGGTAGCTGGCGACCGCGGAATCCCCGGCGGGGCTGACCTGGATCTGCATGTCGGTGTCCTTGAAGCTCACGATGCCGCCGCCGCCCTGGATGAACGCCGTCCATTCCGCCTTGTAGGCGGGCAGCGTCGTCGGACCCTCGGGATAAAGGGCCCTGAGATCGTCGGCATAGAAGGTGAAATAGGTCGCCAGGTCGTTTGCGGCATAGGCAGCGTTGACCCGGGCCTCCAGCTTGCGGATCTGCTCTGCTGTCGAGACGGGTGCGGCGCTCGCGGAGGTCGCCAGAGTGGCACCCAGAAGCGCAAGAGCGGTGCTGCGAAGACCCATGATCCTGCTCCGAATCCATCGCGGCCGACGCGCCGACGCCATCTGAGCCTAGCAGCTTCCGGGCGGCTCGACAGGGTGCGCCTGCTGCACCGGATGCAGCGCGGCTCCCTGAGGCGATACCGGGGCGCTTCGGCCGGTCAGGCCCGGCCGGTGACCGGCGTCAGACTGTCCAGCAGCTCCCGGATGGATGCGGATGCGAAGTTCGTGAAGGTATCGGACACGGCGAACGGCAGAATGATCCGGTCTCCGTGGCGAAGGGCCCCGCAGGTGTAGACGACGTTGGGGACATAGCCCTCCCGCTCTGCCGGATCGGGCCGGATCAGGGGCATTGCCGACCGGGCAATCACCCGGGACGGATCATTGCGGTCCAGCAGGACCGCACCGATGGCGTACTTCCGCAAGGCACCGACCCCGTGGGTGAACAGCAGCCAGCCCTCGTCCAGCTCGATCGGGGAGCCGCAATTGCCGATCTGCACGAACTCCCACGGATATTCCGGGGACAGGAAAGGCGTTCCCTGTTCCCAGCGGGTGAGATCGTCGGAATAGATCAGATGGAGGTTCTCGTTGTCCTGCCGCCCAATCATGGCGAACTGGCCGTTCAGCCGGCGCGGGAACAGGGCCATGCCCTTGTTCAGGCAGGCCGCACCGGTCATCGGCCGCATGCGGAATGTCACGAAGTCCGTGGTCTCCAGCAGCTCGGAGCGGATGCTGCGGCCGTCATAGGCGGTGTAGGTCGCGTAGTAGACAACGCGGTCCCCGTGGTCGAAGGCCACGAAACGCGCGTCTTCCACCCCGTTCGACTGGCGCAGGGTCACCGGGAAGATCACGCGTTCGCTCAAGTCCCAGAGGGGGTTGAAGCGAAGGGTCACGTCATCGGTGTCCGCGCCGCTCTCCAGATTGTGGAACACCTCCGGCAGGCCGGCGAGGCGGGCACCGGGATCGAGGGACATCCGACCGTCCCTTCCGATCTGGCCACTGCGGAATGTCATGGACGACACATGGCCCTCTCCGACGGCGCGCAGACTGAGGATCACCCGGATGGCACCGTCCGTGGTACCGGACGGGTCGGGATGGGGCACGATGCTCGGGTTGAACAGGGCCGAGGCCTCATAGGAATATTCCTGGAGGAAATAGGCCCCGACCAGCTGGCGCTGGAGCCGGGAAAACGCGGGATGGTCGGCGAAGGCCTGGTCCATTTCGGCCGCCCGCTGGTCCAGGGTCTGGACCAGATCCCGGTGGCGGGTCTCGAAATTGTCCAGCACGTCGCACAGCTCAGCGGCCGCGGCGGACTCAGAGAGGGCCAGCACGCGTTCGACGATATGATTGGCGCGGCGTCGGTCCGTGGGCTGCAGGTCCCGGGGCTCGGTGGTCGGGCGGAAGGGCCGGACGATCACCCGGGCCGGATCGGGTCTCAGATAGAGTTGCTGGCGCTGGAAGACAGAGGTGTCGGGCAAGGGCGTCTGGAGCTCCGGAAAGGGATGGCGCAGGGATCAGGCGATCTCGGCCAGGGTCCGCCGCCGGTCCGCGGCGGCGGCTGCGTCCCGCTGAAGCCGGCGCATGTCGGTGGCGGCGAGCAGGTAGGAGACGACCGACTCTCCGCCACGGTTCTCGTTCCGGCGATCCGGATGCAGTCCGTCGCGGCAGCTGCCGGTCCCTTCGTCGATCAGGGACAGGCCCAGATCATTGGCACCGTGGAACCAGTCGAACGCGCGCCGGGCCTCGTCCACCCAGACCGCTCTCCCGTCCGCCAGCCAGGCGGTGCGGCAGGCGGCGATGGTTGCTGCCGCCTCGAGGGGTTGCTGGTCGAAGGGCAGGGTGCACCCGACCCGTCCGAAGGTATCGGAACCGACGGGCCGGAAAACGCCCCCCTCCGCCCGTTGCATGCCGACCAGCCACGACAGGGTTTCGAGGCCCCGGTCGACCATCGGCTTTGATCCGGTGCTCCGACCCGTCGTGATCAGCGCCTCGCAGAGCCGGGCGTTGTCATAGGCGAGGCCCGGTTCGAACCAGGGCCAGTCCGGGGTGGCGAAGGTCTGCAGCTGGTCCTCGAGCCGAAGGGCCAGATCCGTCCGGAGCGCCTCGATCCCATGGTGATGGGGATGGGACTCACAGAAGGCGTTCAGCCCCAGCAGGGTGAAGGCGTGTGCCCTGGGCGAGGTGAACCGGGCCACGGCCGGTGCGGTGGCGCGCAGCAGGTGGGCCGCCCAGCTTCGCCGGGGCGGGCTGGCGCTGACGGCAGAACACACGCCCAGCGCCCAGACGGTCCGTCCGTGACTGTCCTCGGACCCCTGGGGCTCGAGCCACCGGCGTTCGAAGCTCATGAAGTTGCGGAAGCGCTGGTGGTCGTGGTTCCAGCCATCCTGCACGAACGCGGCATAGACGTCGGTCTGGCGGTCGGGCAGGGGCGTCTCCCCGGCATCTTCCAGGGCGCACGCCAGCAGCAGGGCACGGGCATTGTCGTCGATGCAGTAGCCGTGGCGCCGGTCGGGAACCGCGTGGACCGCGTGCTGGAAGAGGCCCGTGTCGTCGCTCATGCCCAGGAGAGCTGTCAGAGGTGCCATCGGTGACGGATCCGGGTTTCGCGTGGGCCGGGTGTCCAGCGGGATCAGCCGCGGGCGCGAGGAGGGCAGGGCGCACGCCTGAGAGAACACCGCGCGATAGGCAAGCGCCGTCTGCGCCCAGGTCATGGAGCGGCTGTATCGATAAGCGTCCTGCCCCATGCGGGATCGGCGCTCGGGATCATGCAGCAGGGCGGAGATCTGCTGCCCCAGGGCATCGGAATCCCCGAAAGCCGTCAGGATGCCGCGCCCGTCGGCCAACAGCTCCTGCGCGTGCCAGTAGGGGGTCGAGACCACCACCCGTCCCATGCCGAAACTGTAGGCCAGGGTTCCCGAGGTCATCTGCGCGGCGTTGAGATACGGGGTCACGTAGATGTCGCACATGGCGATGTGATCGAGCAGGCGGGGCTGTGAGACGAAGCCGTCCTCGAACACCACGTGTTGGCTCAGACCCCGGTCCTCGACCCGCTGCTGCAGGCGCTGGCGATAGGCCTCGCCTTCCTGGCGGACCAGATTGGGGTGTGTGGCCCCGAGGACCACATAGACGGCGTCGGGAGCCTCCCTAAGGATGGCGGGCATGGCGTCGATCATCCCCTCCACGCCCTTGCCCGGCGACAGGAGGCCAAAGGTCAGGATCACTGTCCGGCCGCTGTAGCCCAGCTTGGCCTTGGCGGCTTCGGGCCCGCAGAACGGAACGTCGGGTATGCCATGGGGGATGACGTGGATCTTCTCATCCGGTGTCCCATAGACCAGGCCCAGCAGGGTGCGGGCCTTCTCGGCCATGACGACGACCCGCGCGGAATAGGCGATGACCGCCTTCAGCGTCGCCGACTGTTCCGGCGAGGGGGATTCCAGGACCGTGTGCAGCGTCGTCACGACCGGCGCGGTGAGCCGGGACAGCAGACCCAGGATATGCGATCCGGCCACCCCGCCGAAGATGCCGAACTCGTGCTGCAGACAGACCACGTCCCAGCCCTGGCTGTTGATCATCGCCGCGGTCCGGGCGTAGTCCGCCAGGGACTCCTGTGGGATTTCGGCAAGGACCGAGGCCGGATAGTCGTACGCCATGCCGTCATCGGTCATGGCCACGACGCCGGTCTGCGGATGGTCCGGCCCGGCAGAGAGGGCGGCCTGCAGATCCATCGTGAAGGTGGCGATGCCGCAGCGACGCGGCAGGGCGTTGCCGATCAGCAGAATACGGGACGGTGGCGGCATGTGGTGTGGCCTCGTGGCTGGGGTGCCGGTCTGGCTGCATCCGGCAGTCCTGTGGGCGCAGGCCGAACGGTTAACGGCTTCCCTCCCGGGGCGGCATCGTCGGAATCTACCCATGGGGCGAGGCGGGCAGCGCGTCAGGGGGGATGGGGGTGTCGCCCGCCGACGTTACCTCTTGGGGGGGAGGGGCGATCGAATGCCGGTTCAGCGGGCGACGTCATCAGCCTACCGGAGACCGCCGGGCGGACCATCCCCGGATACTACGCAGGCCACCGCCCGGGCCGAAGGATCAGAAGCCGACTCCGGACCGGCACGCCAGCAGGGTTTCGATGATGCGCTTGGTTTCCTCGGCATCCCGCACACTCACGGTCGCGGCCCCCGTGGCCTTGACGGGAAAGTCGTTGCCCCCGGCAAACAGGGCGTCGCCGACGAACAGCATCTGCTCAACGCCGATGCCGAGGACCTCGGAGACCTGTCGGACGCCATAGGCCTTGTCCACGCCGGGGCGGGTCACATCCACCGAGGTGGCACCGCCGATATGGGCGGAATAGAGCACGCCGTTGGCGCTCAGCCGTTCCACCAGCTGTTTGCGCTTCCGCTGGTCCGGGTCCCACTGCAGTTTCGCGGCAATCGGCGCCTGCTGGCCCAGCACGGACAGGGTGACCTGGCCGCCGCGGTCCTCGATCTGGGGGCCCCAGACCTGCGGAATGTCGAAGGCGCAATCGCGGAGGGCGGCTTCGAGATCTGCGATGATCTGCGCCCGCTCCTCGCTGGAGAAGGCGTGGGAATAGAGCGGTGTCCAGCCATCGCGGCGGACGTAGAGCTCCGCCCCCGAGATCGGCAACAGGGTCAGGTTGACCAGCGCGGGATCGTCCTGCAGGCCCGGCAGAAGTTGCTTCAGGAACTGCGGCCAGCCGCCGCCCGAAATGACCCCGATCCGGGTGACCTGCAGCAGGGCCCGGATCAGGCCGGACATTTCCGCATCCACCGCGCTCTTGCTCTCGGCCAGCGTGCCGTCCAGGTCGAACAGGATGAGGGACTTCAAGGCGGTGACACCGGACGGTTGTCGATGGCGCTGTCGTTGTGGGTCATGAGGTCCTGCCTCGGCCGAGCATGGAAGGTGCCCTGGTCCCTCCGCCGATTGCCGGGGGGCTGGCAGGCTGAGGCTAGAGCCACGTCCAGCGTCGCAGCAGGCTCGGGATCTACGCAGTCTGCCGGCGACCCGACGCCGCCCGACCCCACGGACGCGATGTACCGCGCCCGTGAAACCGTCGAGGGTATCAGGCGATGGTCAGATGGTTCTCGACCTTGACGGCACCCGGTGCCGCCCAGGCCGTGGCACCGGCCAGCTCCCGTTCGCTCCAGGATTTGACATGGCCGGACAGGGTCACGGTTCCGCCGTCGGCGGCGACCTTGATCCCGGCGGGCTCGAACCACGACCGGTGCAGCGCCGCCTGGATGTCGTTCTTCAGGTCGAAGGCATTGACCCGCGGCTTCAGCGTGATCTGGTTGCTGACCCCGACCACACCCCACAGATGCCGGACATCCTTGGCCGCCGCGTCATGCTCGAAATGCCAGCCGACCTCGCCGGTCAGCGTCACCCAGCCGTCCTGGACCGTGACCTTCACGGCATCCTTCGGCAGCGTCGAATCCCATGCGATCCGGTCCACGGCGGCCCGGGCGATATCGTCGTCGCCGCGGATCACGTCCACGGGTAGTTTGACCTCGATCTCCTCCGCCACGCCCTTTACGCCCTTGACCCGCAGGGCCGCAGCCTGGGCCGCATGTTTCTCGGCAAAGCGCTGAACCCGCCCCGACAGGGAGATGATGCCGTCCTTTGCCGTCACGCCGATATGGGCGGCCGTCACGGAGGGCTCCCAGGCCAGTTCCGCCAGCACGGCGTCCTTGAGTTTCGAGTCTTCAGACATGGTGATCTCCGGAGATAGAGGGTGATGTCCGCACGAGGGGCGGGCGGCTGAGGACGGTTTCACCCGGCGATGTGGTGTCAGGTGTCTGTCCACCCCGACGAGGCTACGGAGGGCCCGCGAACCCGGGTAGCGTCGGCAACTACGCAACGTCACCCGATGTCGGACCGGGTCACTGTGCGGCTCCTCCACCGAGGGCCGCACTCAGCTGTGCGTGGTTCTGCAGCAGGGCGAGCTGGTTGCCGTCGAGGGCCAGCTGGGCGGACCGGTGGTTCTGCTGCGCCTCGAGCCAGACCCGCAGAGCCACCGCACCGGACCGGTAGCGCACTGCGTAAAGTTCCTCGGCCCGTGCGGCAGCGGTGAGCTCCGCCGCGAGGGACGCCCGCTGTTCCACCAGCCGCGTTCGGCGGGAGAGGGCGTTGTCCACGTCGGCCAGGGCCTGAAGGACGGCCTTGCGAAAGTCGAGCTCCGCGATCTGCTGGTTGGCCCGCGCGACCGCCGTGTTCAGCCGGTGGCGCGGAAGGTCCAGAAAGGGCAGGGACACCGCCGCCAGAAGCGATCCCGCCGGATGGTCGAACAGGTGCGCAAGCGCCGGGCTGGTCGTGCCGCCAGCCCCGGTCAGGACGAGGTCGGGATAAAGGGATGCGCGTACGGCTTCGCGGGTGTCGAAGGTGGCCCGCAGGCGCATCTCCGCTGCCCTGAGGTCCGGCCTGCGGGACAGGAGATCGGCGGGCAGACCGGGCGGCGGGGCCGGGGGCAGGGACGTGGCGAGGGCCAGAGGCTCTTCCATCGCTTCACCGGCCCGGGCTCCGGACAGGATGTCCAGGGCGGCATGATCCTCGACCAGGTGTTGCGCCAGGACCGACAGGGCGGTTTCCTGTGCGGCAATGGCGGCCTGAGCCTCCGCCACCTCGAGGGACGACACGAGGCCGAAGGTCCGCTGGACGCCGACGAGATCGAGAATCCGTCGCTGGTCCGTCAGTGTCGCCTGCCCCGTCGCCAGCTGCTGATTGGTGAAGCCCAGATCCCAGTAGAGGTCGCAGGTCGAGACGATCAGGGCGATCCTCGTCGTCTGCGCATCCTCTGCGACGGCGCGGGCTGTCGCGTCCGCTGCCGCCGTGGTGGCTGCCAGACGCCCGGAGACGTCGGGATCCAGGGTGACCGCCAGATCGGCCGTGTAGACCGAGGATGCGCGGGTCCGCTGGCCGGAGAGGCTGCCCGAGAGCGCCGGCCACTGGTCCAGTCCCGCCAGTCGTGCGGCCAGTCCCGCCGTCCGGATGCGCAGCTTCGCCTGGGCCAGGTCCCGGTTGCCGGCCAGGGTTCTCGCCACGGCGGCGTTCAGGCCGCGATCCTCCAGCGCCTGCCACCAGTCGGCGGCGACGAACCCGGGCGGGGCTTCAGCCGGGGCATGGGCGTAGCGGGAGGGCGTCTCGATGACCGGGGTCTGGAACCGGCCGGTACATCCGCCGAGCAGCAGTCCAAGTCCCAGTGCGAGGCGAGGGATATGTCGGCCCATGCTCATTCCCTCGCCAGTGCGGCGACCGGGTCCAGTCGCGCCGCCGCCCGGGCTGGCAGAAAGCCGAACACCACCCCGATCAGGGTGGAGCAGGTGAAGGCCCAGACGATGGAGCTGAGGGAATAGATCAGCTTGAAGTCCGAACTTACCAGGGAGAACAGTCCGCCGAACGCCAGCGCCGTGGCGATGCCGATGACGCCGCCGATGAGGCAGACCAGCACCGCCTCGATGAGGAACTGTTCCATGATGTCGTTCTGCCGGGCCCCCACCGCCATGCGTACGCCGATCTCCCCGGTGCGCTCGGTGACGGAGACGACGGTGATGTTCATCACCCCGATCCCGCCCACGATCAGGGAAATGGCCGCGATGACCGAGATCAGCAGGACCAGGGTCTGGGTGGTGGCGTTGATGGTCTGGCGGATGGTGTCGAAATTGATGACATAGAAGTCCTTGGACCGGTGTCGCTGGGTGAGCAGGGCCGTGATCGCCTTCTCTGCAACGGCGTTGTCGGTCTGCTCCGTGGTGCGCACGGTGATGCTGCGCAGGATGGTCGTGCCGAGCATCCGGGCGTTCACGGCGGTATAGGGCATGTAGATGCTCAGCGTGTCGCCGGGTCCGCCGAAGGCGCCGCTGGCCTTCTCGGCGGCGCCGATCACCCGCGCCGGCACCGACCCCAGCAGGATCACCTTGCCGATCGCGGCCTTCTTGTCGCCGCCGAACAGGGTATTCACGCTGTTCTCGTCCAGCACGACGCTCTGGTCGATGCGATCCACCGCACCCTGGTCGAAGGCGTGACCTTCGGCGATCCCGAGGCCGTTGACCCGGAAGTACTGGGCACCGACCCCGCTCACCTGGGCGGTGACGGCGATCTGGCGATAGCGGACGGTGACGCTGGTCTGAACCACCGGAGTCACGCTGTCCACGTAGGGCTGGCGGGA
>CAIQUG010000223.1 GCA_903874895.1 uncultured Caulobacterales bacterium
GCGGCGCTCTATGCGCTCCGGGATCTCGACCGCGCCATCGAGAGCTGTGACGCGGCCATCCGGCTCGCTCCCCGTTTCGCCGATGCCTTCAAGGCGCGAGGGATTGCCTTCCATGAACTGGGCCATGGCGACAAGGCGATCGCGGATCTGGAGGTCGCCCTGGCGCTGAAACCCGAAGATGCCGACACCCACTACAATCTTGGCATGTTCCGGCTGGCCCGCGGCGAAGACACCGCCGGCTGGCGTCACTACGAGCAGCGCTGGGCAACGCCGCAGTTCCGAAAGATGCGCCGGGACTTCCCGCAGCCCCTGTGGGACGGACAGACCGAGATTGCCGGGAAGACCCTGATGATCTACGCCGAGCAGGGCCTTGGCGACACCTTGCAGTTCTGCCGTTACGTCCCGCTCGTGGCCGCTCTCGGGGCAGACGTCATCTTCGAGGTCCAACCCGGCCTCGAGCGGCTGGTCTCCTTCCATGCCGGTGCCGTCAGGCTGGTCACCCGGGGCGCGGTCCTGCCGACGTTCGATCTGCAGGTGCCGCTGATGAGCCTGCCCCATGTCCTCGGTGCGCCCCCCCGGGGGGACCTCTGCCCCTATCTGGGGGTCGATCCCAGTTGGGTCGCGGCCAGGGGCGGATTGTTCCCGCCCCGGCGGGGACTGAGAGTGGGATTGTGCTGGGCGGGTGGCCTGCGGCCCAATGACCGCATCACCAATGCGGTGGATGCGCGCCGCTCCTTCACGCTGGATGTGTTCGCCCCCCTCAGTCGCCTGTCGGGCGTCGACTTCTTCAGCCTGCAGATGGGGCCGTCCTCCAGCCAGCTGCATGATGCCGCGGCCCGGGGGTGGGCCGGGCCGCCGATCATCGACCTGACGCCCCACATCACGGACTTTGCCGACACAGCCACCCTCGTTCTCAACATGGACCTCGTGATCAGCTGCGACACCTCAACGGCACACCTGGCAGGCGCGCTGGATGTTCCGGTGTGGATCCTCAACCGGTTTGACCCCTGCTGGCGCTGGCGCGACGGACAGGGCGACACGGCATGGTACCCCAGCGCCCGACTGTTCAAGCAGTCGAGGCCGGGAGACTGGACGGACACGCTTGAAGACGTGACGACCCGACTGGCGGAACGATGCAAACTCGGTCGATGAGGCCCGCGCCCCGCACCCGACGCACCGCCTCCATCGGTCAGGCCGGAGGCGTGAACGATGGATAGCGGGCCTCTCCTCGACGAGGCGACCCGCTGCCTGCGCGCGGGCGAGTTGGAACGTGGCGAGGCCCTGGTCCGGGCGGTCCTGGACCACGAACCGGACCACGCCGTGGCGCGCAACACCCTCGCCTACTGCCTGATCCACCGCCAGGCCTATGCGCCAGCTGCGGAGGAAGCGGCGGCAGCCGTGCGGCTCGATCCGTTGCTGGCAGCCGCCCACAACAATCTGGGCCTCGCGCTGAACGCACTGGGACAAAGCGACGCGGCCGTCGCAGCCTACGCCGAAGCGCTCCGACTGGCCCCGCGAGACCTCAACTACGGCCTGAACCTTGCCGTCGCCCTGGAAACGATGGGCAATCTGGATGACGCGCTCGCACGGATCGAAGCGACACGCCTGGCGCACCCGGCGGCGCACGAGGTCTACAACAACCGCGCCAATGTCCTGCAGAAGATGCAGCGTTATGCCGAGGCGCTGGACAGTTTCGAAACGGCCATCGATCTCGCCCCCGACAATGCGAGCGCACATTGGAACTATGGGCTTTGCCTGTTATTGACCGGACGCCTGGCTGAAGGCTGGGGCGAATATGAATGGCGATGGCGAGAGACGTCCCTCGGCCTGCGGCAGCGGTCCTTCCCCATGCCGCAGTGGCAGGGCGAGGACCTGAAAGGCCGGTCCATTCTCGTCCATGCCGAGCAGGGACTTGGGGACGCCATCCAGTTCCTCAGATATGTGGCCCTGCTCCAGAAGGCCGGTGCCGAGGTGGTGGTCCAGACCTTCATGCCTCTGGCGGAGCTCTTCGGAACCTTCCCGGGGAGCCCGGTCATCATGCCCCTCATCGATCCGGATCCGGGCATGGATTTTCACTGTCCGATCATGAGCCTGCCCCTCTCATTGCTCGCAAGGCAGCCGGATATCCCCGCCGACATCCCCTATCTTTCGGTGCCGAAGCCCGCGGCCGCGCGATGGGCCTCAAAGTTCGATGCCGACGAGGGCCCCAAGATCGGGATCGTATCCAGCGGCAACCCCGGCCACGGCAATGATGCGAACCGCAGCATACCGCTGGATCTCCTCGCGCGTGCCCTCCCCCCCGGCCCCCGCTACTACATTCTGCAAAAGGTCCTCCGAGAGACCGACACGGAGGTGTTGCAGCGGCGGCCCGACCTGGTGTGCCTGAAGGACGATCTGCACGACTTTTCCGACACGGCCGCCGCCTGCACGGGCATGGACCTGGTCATCAGCGTCGACACCAGCGTCGCGCATCTCGCCGGGGCCCTTGGCCGGCCGCTGTTGCTGCTGCTGCCGTTTCTCCCCGACTGGAGATGGGGTCTCGCGTCTGACACCTGCCCCTGGTACCCCACCGCCCGCCTGCTCCGGCAGTCAGCGTCCGGGGACTGGTCCGACCCGCTGGCCGCCGTGACCGAGGCGGTCAGCGTCCTTCTGCAGCACAACGCGGCCTGAATTGAAGGGGTTCGACGCAGGCCCCGGAAGGGACCCGCCACCTTACCGCGGATGCAGTGTCAGCTTCTGGACCCGCCAGTTCAGCAGCTCCGCGACATAGAGTTCGTTCTCGGCCGGACAGGCAAGTTCGTGGATCCAGCCGAACTGCTTCAACTGCCGCCCTGACCCACCCAGCCAGCCAAGGACCTTGCCCTCCAGATTGAGCTTGTAGATCAGGCCCGGATAGGCGTCGGACACATAGAGGTACTGCGTCGGCCCGGGTGTGATGCACAGCGCCCAGGGGGCAC
>CAIQUG010000224.1 GCA_903874895.1 uncultured Caulobacterales bacterium
CTCCCGCCGCGGCCTACGAAGCCTCCGAGCACAGGCAGCCGAGGCGTGGGCGGCGGCGACCGTAGCTGCCTGATTTCCGGGTGGGGGAGGGCACGCCCGGTCGCATGCCCAATTAACTTGTCGGTTCCCACCGGGAATGGGAAGCTGCGACCCAATCGGCGTGAAACGGGGAGGGGGAGGGCTGCGTCCAGCGCCGGCTCAAACAACCTGACAAGCCCATGAGGTGGCGATGTCGCCACGCCAGGTTACATTGACACTGTGTCTGTGGCGGCTGTATTGGCCGTTTCGGGACGGTGCCGCAATGGCGCAGACCCGTGGCGGAGATCGACATGACTCCCGAGAGAGCAAGGCGGGTCGCCTGGGTGGCGTCGTCGATCATGCGGCACGAGCCCGCTGTTCGCGCCTGGCTCGCCCGGTCGCGATTTCCGCCGGACCAGATCGACGACTTTATCCAGGAAGCCTATTGCAAGTTGTCGGGCCTCGCGTCCGTCGACCACATCCTGCGACCGGATTCCTACTTCTTCCAGGTCGTTCGGAGCCTGGTCGCCGACAAAATTCGGCAATCTCGCATCGTCAGTATCGAAACTGTTACGGAAATCGATCTCCTGCCAGTCTCTCTCGATGAGCCCTCGCCGGAACGGATTGTGTCCGCCCGGAGAGAGCTCGCCGAGGTTCTGCGCCTGATCGCCGCCCTGCCGGGCCGGTGCCGCAAGGTTTTTGAACTGAGGAAGATCGAAGGGGTATCCCAGAAGGACATCGCCGCGCGTCTCGGGATCACCGAGACCATGGTCGAAAACGATGTTGTGAAGGGTATGCGCATCATTTCCGCCACCTTGCGCAAGGGCGGGGGAGCTGCAAATTCAAGTCTGCGTCCGAGGGGCCATGGGGAACCGAGAATCCGCCGAAGAGATTGAAACGGCGGCTCAGGCCTGGGTGGTGCGTCTCGATCGCGAGGATGACCAGCCGGACAGTCTCCGGGAGCTTGAAGCGTGGCTGGGCCAGGACCCTCGACGTGAGGGAGCCTTTCTGCGTGCCCAGGCGATCTGGGCAAGGCTTGATCGCGCAGCGCTCGCGGAGGGACGCATAGACGCGCCGTCCAGTCCTTCACGTCGCCGGGCGCTGGTGGGAAGCGGCGCGGTGGCTGTGGCGGCGGCGAGCGCAGGGGCGTGGTTTGCCTTTGGCGGGCTGCACGTGGAAACCGCCCGGGGCGAGGTCCGTCACGTGCCTCTACCGGATGGCTCGGGTCTTGACCTGAACACCAAAAGCCGCATTTCGGTGGCGATGGAACCGTCTCGCAGGACCATGCGCCTGGAGCTGGGAGAGGCCTGGTTCCAGGTCAAAAAGGACCCCGCCAGTCCGTTCGTTGTCGAGGCCGGATCGGCGCGCATCCGGGCCATCGGAACAGCCTTCGCTGTGCGACGCTATGAGGATTCTGTTGAGGTGTTGGTGACGGAAGGGGTGGTCAGCGCCTGGCTGCTCGGGCGAGAACAGTCGGCGATCCGTCTGGAGGCGGGAGATAAAGGGCGACTTGTGAGCGAAGGCGTGGCGAGCCGTATCGCTTCGGGTCCTGCTGAGATCGATCGTCGCCTGGCCTGGCGCTCGGGCAAGATAGACTTGGCGGGAGAGTCCCTTGAGCAAGCCGTGTCCGAGTTCAATCGCTACAATCGTCGCA
>CAIQUG010000225.1 GCA_903874895.1 uncultured Caulobacterales bacterium
ACCGCGCCTACCTGAATACCTTGGAGGAGACGCAGAAGCTCAAACGGATTGCCTTCGACGCCGACCGGCAGCGGATTGCGCTCCTGCGGGAGATTGCGCGCCACCGCGCCTCCCTCGCGGGGCAGCTCAGGCAGGTTCTGGCCGAGCCCGCGTGGACCGCCGCGGGGGAGGGCCGGCGTGACCAGTGACCGGCAGCGGGAGGCCAACCGCCGGAACGCCAAAGCCAGCACCGGCCCCCGGACCGCCGAGGGCCGGGCGCGCGTCGCCGGCAACGCCCGCCGTCACGGCCTCCGCGCCGCCTCGGCTCCCGATCTAGATGCCAGTGAAGTCGAACGCCTTGCGGCCGCGCTCAGCCGCTCAGATGCCCAGCGGCTCGACCACGGCCGCCACGCCGCCCGCGCAATACTCCGCAGCCGCCGGATCGAGGCCGCCAAGGCAGATACCCTGAGTGCGGCCCTCCAACGCCTCGGCTTCGACGCCGCCGGATCCGGCCGGGCTCCACAGCCGGAGGACGAGGCGCGCGCCCTGTCAGCGTGCTTGGACGAGATCATGAAGTTGAACGGATACGCCCGCCGAGCCGCATCCCAGCGCCGGAGTGCCCTCGACGCCCTACACAGCGGCCACTGGGGAGACCACCCTTGACGTACTCAGCCAGCCCCAGCTCCAGCCCCTGCTCCAGTTCAATCGGAAACGCCCCGGGCCGCCTCCGCGTCCGGACTTCAGCTGATAGCCACACGGCCTTGCTCGACGGCCGCGGGACGCATTTGGCCAATCAAAGCCAATTCCCCGCCCTCGCCGGGGAGCCACCTAGGGGGGCGGCGCCGCCGAATCCGCCAATCGCGATCAAGGTGCCGCCGCCAAAGTTCGGGGTAAAACCTACTCGAAGTGGCGCACTGGGCGGGTTCGAAACCCTTGCCGCACAAGGCAAACAATGCCGCGTGCCCGCCGCAGGGAACTCACGACTTCCGAACTGCCCGACCCAGAGCTCACACTCCGGCCTCCCGGCCGCAGCTGGGCCGCCACTCCGGATCCGGCCCCGGGCGAGCCCGCCGCAGACTTCGTGATCTCCGGACCCGCCGACCACGGCCTGCCCGGCCTCGTCAACCTCTTCGGGATCGAGAGCCCGGGCCTGACCGCATCCCTGGCCATTGCGGATCGCGTGGCGGCCATTGTAGGAACTTCCGGTTGCGGGAGGCGGGGAGCGTAAGGCCTTGACAGTCACATCCGTGACCCCGGAAGCCGATCTCGCCGCGCGTCTCGACAACCTGCCAGGCGGCTGGCCCGTATGGCGGCTGATCGTGCTCGTGTCCCTCGGCGGATGCTTCGAGTTCTACGATCTCATGATGACGGCCTACATTTCGCCGGGGCTGGTCCAGGCGGGCGTGTTCCGCGGGGCCGGGGCAGGGCTTTTCGGTCAGAGCGACCAGGCGATGTTCGCGGCCGCGACCTTCGCCGGCCTGTTCATCGGCACGGTGGCCTTCTCGCGGCTGGCGGACCGGTTCGGACGCCGGAGGGTCTTCACGGCTTCCCTGATCTGGTACGCCCTCGCGACCCTGGCCATGGCATTCAGCGCGACCGCCGTTCAGTTGCACGCGTGGCGTCTGGTGTCGGGCATCGGCATCGGCGTCGAACTGGTGACCATTGACGCCTATGTGTCGGAGGTCGCGCCGGCGCGGCTGAGGGGTCGCGCCTTTGCCCTGAACCAGGCCATCCAGTTCACGGCCGTGCCGATCGTGGCACTGGCCTGCTGGCGTCTGTTGCCCCTCGCCCCGCTCGGTGTGGCGGGCTGGCGGTGGGTGATGCTGCTGGGCGTCAGCGGTGCCGTGGCGGTCTGGTTCATCCGCGCGCGGTTGCCGGAATCGCCCCGCTGGCTCGCGCGCCAGGGACGGCTCGTGGAGGCAGAGCGCATCGTCCGCGACATGGAGGCGGGCCGGACGGGGCTGCGGGTGTCCGGTCCCGCACCCGCCCCCGTGATGCAGCCCACAGCCGTCGCGGACCGGAACCGCCTCGGCGAGGCATTCTCACCCCGCTACCGCCGCCGCACCATCATGCTGATCATCTTCAACATTGCCCAGGCCATCGGTTTCTACGGCTTCGGCAACTGGGCACCATCTCTGATTGCCGCCCGGGGGCACTCGGTCACCCACAGCCTGGGGTATGCCTTCACCATCGCAACAGCCTATCCGCTGGGGCCGCTGCTCTGTCTCGCCGTGGCTGACAGACTGGAGCGCAAGACCCAGATCATCATCGCCGCGATCTGCACGGCGGCCCTGGGGCTCACCTTCGCCACCCAGTCTGCGCCCGCCATCCTGATCGCGCTCGGTGTGGGCGTTACCCTCTCCAACAATCTGTTGTCCTACGCCTACCATGCCTATCAGGCGGAGCTCTACCCGACCCGGATCCGCTCGGCTGCCGTCGGCTTCGTGTACGCCTGGAGCCGGCTCGCGACGGTATTTTCGAGCTTCATCATCGCCGCCCTGCTGGGAGCCTTCGGGGCCCCGGGCGTCTTCGTCTTCATCGCCGCGGCGATGATGGTCGTGGTCCTGTCTGTCGGGCTGATGGGGCCGCGCTCATCCGGTCAGAGCCTCGAGACGCTGTCGGACTAGGGACGCGGACGGGGCGGTTCGCAGTTGCGGCCGGATCCAGCGCCGGATGCCATATTTTGCCGCCCCGTCCGGCGTGACGCATTGCTCTGCGGACAAGTTCGCGCAACGCTTTGCCGGAGCCCGCCACCGGAGCCGTCCGGCAAGGAGAGACAGATGAGTCACGCGAAGACATTGGGCCTGCTGTTTGCATCCCTCATGGCGCTGATCCAGGCGGCGCTGGCGTCACCGGCAGGGGCTCAGGTCGCGGGCGCGCAACCGGCGGCCCCGCCAGAGATTGCCTTTGTGTCGGAGCCGAACTTCCTGAAGCTGCCGCCCGATCTGTACCTCGGCGAAGTGGCCGGTGTGGCCGTCAGCCCGGCTGGGCGGATCGCCGTCTTTTCCCGCGGCAATGCCACGGGCCCGGCCTATGGCGCGGCGGCGGCCCAGCTTCTCGAGTTTGATCGCGACGGGCGCTACATCCGCGAGATCGGCCACAACCTGTACGCCTGGAGCTTCGCCCATGCGATCCGGTTCGATCCCCAGGGCAATCTCTGGGCGGCGGACAAGGGATCCGACATGGTGATCCGTTTCGATCCCGAGGGGCGGGTGACGTGGGTGTTCGGCCGAAAGCCGGAGGCCTCGGATGAGAGTGCCCATCCCCTCGGGCATCCGAAGCCGCCGCTCCCGCCGGCCCCGGGGATGTTCCGCCAGGTCACCGACATGGCGTGGGACAGTGCGGGCAACACCTACATCAGTGACGGCTACATCAATTCCCGGGTCGCCAGGATCGGCCCGGACGGCCAGTGGCTTGGGGACTTCGGTGAACCCGGCTCCGGCCCCGGACAGTTCAACACCCTTCACTCGATTGCCGTCGACCGACAGGACCGAATCTATGTCGCGGACCGGGGAAACGGACGGATCCAGGTCTTCGACACCGCCGGCAAGCTCCTGAAGATCATCACGATCAATGTCCCGGCACCAGCTGATGCCCCGGCGGCCATCGGCTTCCGGCCCGAGCCGGGGGAGGCGGGGGGCTATGGCGGTGCCAGCCGGACGATGCAGCCCGGTGCCCCCTGGGCGCTGTGCATCACACCCGGGCCGACGCAGTACCTCTATGTGTCCGACGCCTATCCGGGCCGGATCTACAAGCTCAATCTGGAGGGCAAGGTCCTTGGCTGGCTGGGTGGGTCAGGGCGGCAGTTGAAGCAGTTCGGCTGGATCCACGAACTTGCCTGTCCGGCCGAGAACGAACTCTATGTCGCGGAGCTGCTGAACTGGTGGGTCCAGAAGCTGACACTGCATCCGCGGTAAGGTGGCGGGTCCCTTCCGGGGCCTGCGTCGAACCCCTTCAATTCAGGCCGCGTTGTGCTGCAGAAGGACGCTGACCGCCTCGGTCAC
>CAIQUG010000226.1 GCA_903874895.1 uncultured Caulobacterales bacterium
GTCGACCACGACATAGCCGTCCCGCTGAGAGATGTTCACCACGGCCTCCTTCTTGTCCCCGTCCACGGCAAAGATCGCCGGATAGTCGGTCTGTTCGGCGAACACGAAATAGGTGGCATGGCCGTCGTCGAACACCCGGACCGGCAGACCGGCCGAGGAGCCCTCGAAACTGTACGCGTGGTTCACATCCGTGGGCTGGGGCGCGGCGCGGGGGACAGTCAGCACGGAGGCATCCGGCGCGACGGCCACCGGTTCGGGATAGTCGAAACGCAGGCGGAAGATCACGTCCGGCGCCTGATGCCTGCGACGCAAGGGGACGCTGAGGTCGAAGGCATAGGAGCGCAGATTGGTGACCACGGTCATGTCCGTCGCGCCCGCCCGCTCCACCGGCTTGAGGAACAACAGGTTGGCCCGGCGGTTGGGCGTCACCTGCCAGCCGAGGCTGTCGCCGATGGAGACGTTCTCGATCCGCTCCCCCTCCCCGAACTCCAGGGTGATGGCATAGCCGAGGGTGGCTTCGAGACGAACGACCTCGTTGGGGTCATAGCGGACGATCCGCAGCCGCGGATCCCCCGCGCTGGGCTGGGGCGTCAGCTCCGCCCGGGCCGGGCCGACACCAGCGCCGCCCGCAAGGGCCACCGCGAGTCCGATGCCGCAGATCGCGCCGCTGAACCATTTCAGCCGGGTCATCCGGGGCTCCTGTCAGTGGACCGGAACCGGTCGAGGAAAGCGTCGCGGCGATAATCGGAGCCCAGGCGCCCAAGTCCGGTCGAGAGGGGTCCCGAGGACGGGGCCGTGGCCCCTCGGTCGCCGGACACGGTGATCGGTGCAACCGATGCCCGCGTCTGCAGGAGGCTGGTCTGCAGCTGCTGGGCGAGACGGTCCACACGGGAGGGGGACGGTGCCGCCACAGCCTCCCGACGCCCCTCTCCTGCCGGATGGCTGCCCCGGGCAGGCCGCAGGGACGTCAGGCGAAAGCCCCCGGCAATCACCCCGACGGCGACGGACAGGGCGGCCTGGGCCGCGGCGAAGATGAAGATCAGGGCCGAGGCCAGGGTGGCCGTATCCGTATCCACCAGACCGGCCTCGCGGCTCCGGGCCAGGGTCACCAGTGACGGCTCGACCACCACCAGAAGCACCGCCGTGGTGATCCAGCAGACCATCGGAACCAATGCGGCCCCCAGGGTCGCCCGCACCCAGCCGGCAAAGAAGCCGCGGGTCGACTCGAACAGGAACAGGGCGACGAACAGCGGACCGACGGTGATCAGGACACCGACCGCTATGGTCGCGATCGCCAGGATGCCGGCCGTGCTCATGAACAGAGCACCCTGGGCCTTCCAGAGCCCCTCCGCCGCCGCCGCGGCACCGCCGCGCAGGGCCTGGGGATCGGGGCCGGCCAGCTTGCCCAGAGCGGTGGCATCCTGGCCGAGCTGGTCATAGGCCACCTGCAGTCCGGCGACGGGATCCACCGCCAGGGCGGCTCCGCTGCGCACCGCAGGCGCTGCCACCAGCCGCGCGACCTCCAGCGGGGCCTTGAGCGCGAGGTCGAACACCAGGGTCTGGAAGGTGGTCCAGTTCAGGGCGAGGGACAGGATCACGCCGATCTTCAGGGCGATGACCGGCGCATCGGACAGGCGCTGCTGGCCGACCCCGAACATCAGCCGATAGCCCAGCACGGCCACATAGATGGTCAGAAGACCCGTCAGGGCCGTGGGAAAGAAGGACTGGGGACCGGTCAGCGCGCGATACCCGGCCTCGGAATAGAGTTGCACATGGCAGTCCACCGCGCCGAGCGCATTGCGCACCACGCCGTATCCCGCCACCGGGCCCGGACAGGCGCTCATGTCACGCCTCCCGCATCTGCGAGGAAGACCGGCATCCATGCCGACGGATCGTCACCGACCTTGGCGCGGGCGGCGTCCAGGCGACGCACGGACCGCTCCGTCCCCGCCAGCACCTTCAGATGGCCGGGCAGGGTGTGAAGGTCCAGGCGGGCGACGACGCTGTGATCCGCCTGCTTCACGAGGAAGCAGCGGGACGTGTCCGGCAGAGTGCGCACCAGTTCGAACTCGTGCGGGGTCAGGCCGAAGCCGTCGATGTAGTCCGAAGGCTTGGCCTTGGCATTGGGCAGGAAGATCTGCGTCGCCGCCTGCTCCACGATGGACGCCGATATGCGGCTCTCCAGGGCGTCCGACGCGCTCTGCGTGCAGAACCCGACCACGCCGTTGCGCTTGCGCAGCGTCTTCTCCCAGTCCTTCAGCCGATGGGTGAAGGCCTCGTCGTCCAGGGCCTTCCAGCCCTCGTCCACCACGATGATGGTGGGGCGGCCGTCCAGCTCCTGCTCGATGCGGTGGAACAGGTACATCATGGCCGGGGTCCGGGTGGCCGGCGTCTCGAGGAGACCGGTCATGTCGAAGCCATAGACCCGTCGGGCACCGGACAGCTGGTCCACCGGGTTGTCGAACAGCCAGGCGTGCTCGCCCCCCTCGCACCAGGGGCGCAGGCGGGCCGCCAGATCGCCCGCCTTCGGACGGCGGGCCCCGACGAACAGCTCCCGCAGGTAGCGCAGGCGCCGATGATCGGCCGGCTGACCGAAATTGGCGTCAACGGCGTCGGTGATCAGGGCCTGATCCTCCGCGTCCAGGGTCGGCCCGCCGCCGAGCAGCTGGGCCAGCCACTGGCTTAGGAAGGCGCGGTTGGCCGCCGTATCCGGCAACTGCAGGGGGTTCAGGCCCGAGGGTTCCCCTGGCCGCAGCACGTCATAGGCGCCACCCACGGCACGGATGAAGCCCTCGGCCCCGCGATCCTTGTCGAAATAGACGATCTTCGGTTCGAACTTCCGCGCCTGGGCGAGGAGGAAGGTGATGAGCACGGTCTTGCCTGACCCGCTGGGCCCGATGACGGTGAAGTTGCCGAGGTCGCCATTGTGGAAATTGAAATGGTACGGGCCGCTGGCCGTGGTCTCCAGCAAGGTCACCGCCTCCCCCCAGTGTCCGCCGCTGGCCTGACCGGCCGCGTGGTTGTGCAGGGACGCAAAGCTCGCGAAATTGGCGGCGCTGATCAGGGACTTGCGTGCGATATCCTTGAAGTTGCCGGGGAACTGCGCCCAGAAGGCCGGCTCGAGGTTCACGTCCTCGCGCACGGCCACCGCGCCGATCTCGGTCAGGGCCGACTGGGCATCGGCCACGGCGGCGTCCAGACCGTCGAGGCTGTCGGACCGGACCAGCAGGGAGAAATGATGCTCCCCATAGACGGCGCGTCCGGCCCCGACCTCGTCCCGGGCCGCGGCCAGTTCCTCCCGCAGGGAATAGGCGTCGTCATCCGCCGCCCGCAGCCGGCGCAGGGCCAGCCCCATCCGGCCCAGCGACACCTGCCGGTCGGCAAAGGTGAAGCTTTCGGTCATGACCAGCTCGCAGGGGAGCCGCAGCACGCCGTCCAGCAGCCCGGGAGTCGAGCGCGCCGGGTAGTCCTTGATGGACACCATCGCCGCGAACTGCCGCGGCAGGGCCCCGGCGGCGGAGATCTCCATGGCGTCCAGACCGAAGGTGAGCCGCCGGTCGGCGAGCGCCTGTCCGATGTCCCCGCCCGGGGTGATCATCCGGCGAAGCTCTCCGTTCACCAACTGAGCCAGGAAGGCACAGGGCTCCGACGCCTCCCCGCGGGCATCCTTGTACCGGGTCAGGCAGTGCGGGCCGTAGGGCGCCAGCGTCGCCATGACGCTGTTGCGAAGCTGGGTCAGTTGTCGCAGGGCCGTGGCCTGGGCGGCGGCGTCCTGCCCCCGTCCGCGGGTGAGACTGTCCAGCCAGCGGCTGCGTCCCAGCGCCGGACGCAGGACCAGGGTGAGGTAGAGGTCGTTCACGAACAGCCGGCGCGCGGTGAGCGTCTCGCGCCATCCCTCCTCCAGGGAGCGGCTGAAGGCATCCTCCGGAAGGCGGCCGAAGCGCGGCGTGAACCGGCGACGAACCACGTGGTGGTAGAGGGTCAGCCGGGACGAGGCGAGGGCCTTCAGCAGGGATTCCCGCACCTGCTTGCGGTAATTCAGCTCCTGGTCGTCAGCGGTCTCGAAGGGAAAGCCGGCGATCTTGATGACCTGCAGCAGCATGCCGTCGCGGGTCTCGATCGTGGCGTCATCGAGGTGGCGGGCATAGGGCAGTCGATCCCCGATCGCGGCCTCGGTCTTGGCGAGGCGCGGCGCAAGGCCAAGGCTGACGAAGCCGGCCCTCATGGGGCGTAGGAATTGGCGCGCCAGAACCGATAGTTCCGGACACGGGGGCAGCGGCTGACCTTCGCGATCCACAGGTCAAAGAAGCGTGGCTCCCTCAGGCAGCCGAGATAGCCGACCCCATGGATCACGACCGCGATCAGCAGGGTCCAGAAGGATTTGGTGATCAGGAAGGCTTCCACGGTCACGATCAGGTTGAAGATGGCGTAGGGATAGGTCACCCCGGCCACCATCTGCGGCCGGGTCAGCGCCGCGAAGATCGGATCGCTGTCCAGTCCGTTCATCGGGCGCCCGAGGCCACGCTGCGGATGCCGGACACGATCGCCACGGCTCCGAACACGATGAAGGCCCCGAGGATGACGGTGAGACCGCGCCGCCAGTCGATGCGGCCGGTCAGCATCATCAGCCCGACCACCGCCACGGCAATCACCGCCGCCGTCGTGGCGAGATTGCCCAGCAGGGTCCCCTCGACCCATTGCAGGGCCGCCAGGACCGGGCCGGACCCCGCAGGTTCGCCCGCCGCCGACTGGGCGCGGACGGTCATCGGCACCAGGGCACCGGCGGCAGCGGCGAAGGAACGGATGCGGGACGTCATCTGGGGCGCTTTCCGGACGGGTGACAGAGGGGTCGTTGGCAAGGGCATAACTTTCACGGTCGTCGATTTCGCGAGGCCGTCGGGGGCGGGACCGGAACCACGCTCTGGGCCATGCGCTCGAGGACTGCAGTGATATAACCCTGAGTCTCCCGATATTGAGGGGCGCCATTATGGCGATCGACCGCGCCGGGCCCCGCATTGTAGGCGGCGAGGGCCTTTATGATGTCGCCGTCATACCGCCGCAGCAACTGTCGGAGATAGGCGGCACCGCCACGCACATTGTCCGCGGGATCCGTCGGGTCGACGCCGAGGGCCTGGGCCGTACCCGGCATCAGCTGCATCACCCCCACGGCCCCCTTGGCCGACACCGCCCGGCTGTTCAGCCCCGACTCGGTGCGGGCGACGGCCGTGATCAGGGCCGGATCCAGGTTCTGCTGCAGCGCCGCCGCGCCGATGGCCGCCGAGACCGCGGCCCCGGGCGCTGCTCCGGCAGAGGACTGACGCGCCGCGCCCCTCCCCCCTGGACCGGAGGAGGACGACCGCCGTCCGGCGCGGGGAATGACCCGCCCGTCACGGATGTCGGGGGAGAGATATTGGGTCGGGCCGTTGAACACGACCACAGACCCGTGCTCGTCAATGTCCAGCACCTGCGCGAAGGCCGGGGCAGAGGTCTGGATCACAAGCACCAGGACCGTCGCAGCGAGGGCGGATCGTCCCACTTTCGATCGCCTTGGTTCCATCCGCGTCCCCACGCCCTGCCCCCGGTCCGACCGACCGGCAGGCGGCGACACGGAATCAGAGTTCCGCCCCGCCACTGCAACTGACATCAGCAAAGCAAATTTGCACGCAAACGTAAAATCGAAATTCCGAATCGTCCAGACTTTAGAGAATAAATCCAAAATGTGGCGCGACTTGTCGGAATTACAACACACAAAACACAAGCATAGATCACAACCCAGCCTTATTCTCAGCATGAACAAGAGGAAAATAAGAAAAATTCTCTGAAACTTCTGAGTTAGACCCCCTCCCGGTAACACTTTGATCACCTTGACTGACTTAAATTCCGAAGCACGACGCAGGTCGTTTCGCCTCAACTCGACAATCGGGGTTTTTCATGAGCGCTAGGCGATCCGCATCGGCAGGCCTTTTCGCGGCGGCATTGAGCGTGGGCCTCCTGACCGGCTGCAGCGGCGGGTCAGGCGGCTCGGGCAGCGGCGGACGAAGCGGCCCGGTCACCCCGGTCGGTGCCGCGCGCCTTCTGA
>CAIQUG010000227.1 GCA_903874895.1 uncultured Caulobacterales bacterium
GGCCTGAGTGTCCATTCAATCAATAACCGATAAAGTGGCCTGTCATTTTCCGCTATTTATCGCGATAGTGAAAAAATGCAAAAGGGTGACGGGGTCGGTGCGTCGACCTGTTTTTCCCCGTTCCAGCGTAGGGTGCCCTGATGACTTCCCGCCTCGTTCCCGATCCGGTCCTGCAGAACTTTGTGGAGACGGAGGTCCTGCCGGGCCTCGACATCTCCCCGGCAGCCTTCTGGTCGGCACTGGAAGGACTGGCGACGGACTTCGGCGAGCGCAACGCCGAACTGCTGGCCGTCCGCGACAGCCTCCAGACCCAGCTCGACACCTACTGGTCCGCCCAGCGGGGCCGAAGCGTCGATGTGGGCGAAGAGGCGCGGTTCCTGCGCCAGATCGGCTATCTGAGCGACGAGGCCCCGGATTTCCAGATCGGCACGACCGACGTCGATCCGGAAATCGCCGGCACGGCCGGACCGCAGCTGGTCGTGCCCCTGTCCAATGCCCGCTACGCCCTGAATGCGGCCAATGCCCGGTGGGGCAGCCTCTACGATGCCCTCTACGGTACCGACGCCCTCGCCCCGGTTCTGCCGCCCGGTCCCTACGACGTCGCGCGCGGGGCGAAGGTCATCGCCTATGCCCGCGGGCTGCTGGACGAGATCGCCCCGCTGGACGGCGCCAGCCACCGGGACGCCGCCGGCTATACCGTGGTCGACAACCTGCTGCGGGTCAGCCTGATCAATGGCGGCGAGACCGGCCTCCTCCACCCCGAGGGGCTGGTGGGCTGGCGCGGCAATGTCGGTGCACCCGACGGCGTGCTGCTGTGCCACAACGGGCTGCACTGCGAGATCGTGGTGGATCGGACCAGCGCCATCGGTCGGGACGATCCCGCCGGGGTCAGCGACCTGCTCATGGAATCCGCCCTCACCGCCATCCAGGACTGCGAGGATTCCGTCGCCGCCGTGGACGCCGAGGACAAGGTCGGGGTCTACCGCACCTGGCTCGGCCTGATGAAGGGCGATCTGGCGGAGACCTTCCAGAAGGGCGGACAGGTCCAGACGCGACGCCTGAACCCCGACCGCAGCTACACCGGCCGCGACGGCCAGCCCCTCGTGCTGAAGGGGCGCGCGGTGCTGCTGGTCCGCAATGTCGGCCATCACATGCTGAGCGATGCGGTGCGGCTCGACGGCCAGCCCGTGTACGAGACCGTGATCGACGCCCTGGTGACGGTGGCCAGCGCCCTGCATGATCTGCGGGGTGCCCGGGCCAACAGCGCCACCGGGTCGATCTATGTGGTGAAGCCCAAGATGCACGGACCGGACGAAGTCGCCCTGGCCGTGCGCCTGTTCGATGGGGTCGAGGATGCGCTGGGCCTGCCGCGGAACACCGTCAAGGTCGGCATCATGGACGAGGAACGGCGGACCAGTGCCAATCTCCGGGCCTGCATCCATGCGGCGCGGGACCGGGTGGTGTTCATCAATACCGGCTTCCTCGACCGCACCGGCGACGAGATCCACACGGACATGGAACTGGGCCCCATGGTGCGGAAGGCCGAGATGAAGACCCAGGCCTGGCTGGCCGCCTACGAGACGCGCAACGTCCAGATCGGCGTCGCCACCGGCTTTGTCGGCCATGCCCAGATCGGCAAGGGCATGTGGGCGGCGCCGGACCAGATGCAGGCCATGCTGCGGGACAAGATCGCCCACCCCCGCACCGGGGCCAATACGGCCTGGGTGCCCTCCCCCACGGCCGCCACCCTGCACGCCCTGCACTATCACCGGGTGGATGTCGCGGACGTGCAGGCCGGCCTGAAGGGCGGTCAGACAGCGGACCTGTCGAACCTGCTGAAGCCGCCGGTCAGCACCTCCAACTGGGATCCGAAGGCGGTGCAGGAGGAACTGGACAACAACATCCAGGGCCTGCTCGGCTATGTGGTGCGCTGGATCGACCAGGGGGTCGGATGTTCCAAGGTGCCGGACATCTATGACGTGGGACTGATGGAGGATCGCGCCACCCTGCGGATCTCCAGCCAGCACGTGGCCAACTGGCTGCACCACGGGATCTGCAGCGAGACCCAGGTCCGCCGGACCTTCGAGCGGATGGCCGCCGTGGTGGATCAGCAGAATGCCGCTGACCCCGCCTACCGCCCGATGGCCCCGGATTTCGGCTCCAGCATCGCCTTCCAGGCTGGTCTGGAACTGGTGTTCGACGGGCGCAACCAGCCCAACGGGTATACGGAATTCATCCTTCACCGGCGCCGTCGCCAGTTCAAGGCCGCCGCCCAGAGCTGAGGAGCTGTCGCCGTGCAGATGCCGATCCCGGACCAGGGGCTGATGGCCCGCCGCAGCGAGTTCGTCGCGGCGCTGCGGCGGCTGGTTCCCGGGGACGGCGTGATCGACGATCCGGCGACACTTCGCGCCTATGAGTGTGACGGACTGGCCGCCTACCGCACCACGCCCCTGGCCGTCGTTCTGCCCGAGACGACCGCGGAGGTATCGGCGATCCTGGCCTACTGCCATGCGAATGGCCTGAAGGTGGTGCCCCGCGGGTCCGGCACGTCCCTCTCCGGCGGGGCCCTGCCCCTGGCGGACGGGATCGTGCTGGGTCTCGGCCGCTTCAACCGCATCCTCGAGATCGACTACGACAATCTGTGCGTGGTGACCCAGCCCGGGGTCACCAACCTGGGACTGACCGACGCCGTCAGCGGCCGGGGCTTCTACTACGCGCCGGATCCGTCCAGCCAGATCGCCTGCTCCATCGGCGGCAATGTGGCGGAGAATTCCGGGGGCGTTCACTGCCTGAAATACGGGATGACCACAAACAATCTGCTGGGTGTGGAAATGGTCCTGCCGGACGGGGAGATCGTGCGCCTCGGCGGACGGCAGCTGGACAGCGGCGGGCTCGACCTCCTCGGCGTGGTGACCGGGTCAGAGGGGCTTCTGGGCATTGTCACCGAGGTGACGGTGCGCATCCTGCCCCGACCGGCCACCCAGCAGGCCTTCCTGCTGGGCTTCGACAGCGTGGCCGGGGCCGCACGATGCGTCGGCGCGGTGATCTCGGCCGGGATCATTCCCGCGGGCATGGAGATGATGGACCGGGCCTCTACCGCCGCTGCAGAGGCCTTTGTCCACGCCGGCTACCCCCTCGATGCCGAAGCCCTGCTGATCATCGAACTGGACGGGGAAGCCGACGAGGTGGCGCACCTGACCGACACAGTCCTGGAGATCGCCCGCGCCGCCGGGGCCGCCTCCGTCCGTGCCAGCACCTCCGAGGCGGAGCGCCTAGGCTTCTGGGCCGGCCGCAAGGCGGCCTTCCCGGCCATCGGGCGGATATCACCGGACTACATGTGCATGGACGGCACCATTCCCCGCCGCGCCCTGCCCGATGTCCTGTCGCGCATGACCGAGCTGTCCGCCGTCCATGGCCTGCGCGTCGCCAATGTGTTCCACGCCGGCGACGGCAACCTGCACCCGCTCATCCTCTACGACGCCAACATCCCCGGCGACACGGAGCGGGCCGAGGCGTTCGGCGCGGACATCCTGAAGCTGTGCGTGGAGGTCGGCGGCGTGCTGACCGGTGAGCATGGGGTCGGCGTGGAAAAGCGCGACCTGATGGACTTCCAGTTCACGGAGGCCGATCTCGCGCAGCAGCAGCGGCTGAAGTGCGCCTTTGACGCGGAAGAGCTTCTGAACCCCGGCAAGGTGTTCCCCCGCCTGTGCCGTTGCGCCGAGCTGGGGCGCGTCCATGTCCGCGGCGGCGCCCTGCGCTTCCCCGAACTGCCGCGGTTCTGACGGATGCGCCCGCCCACATCCCCGTGGTGCCCTGCCGACGAGGCCGAAGCCGCCGCGATGGTGGCGGACGCCGCCCGCGACGGAACCCGGCTGGAGATCCGCGGATCCGGCTCCCGCCAGGGTCTCGGTGACCCGGTCAGCGCGGACGCCGTGCTTGATCTGGCGCGGCTGGCCGGCATCATCGCCTATGAGCCCGACGAACTGGTCCTGACCGTCCGGGCGGCGACACCCCTGGCCGAGATCACGGCCGTGATCGCCGGACGGGGCCAGCAACTGGCGTTCGAACCCCCGGACTTCGGGCCGCTGTTTCAACAGCCCCCGGGGCGAGGCACGCTGGGCGGTGCCATGGCCGTCGGCATCGGCGGACCGCGCCGACTGAAGGCCGGGGGACCGCGGGATCATCTGCTGGGATTTCGCGGGATCAACGGCCTCGGCGAAATCATCGTCGGCGGTGGCCGGGTGGTGAAGAACGTCACCGGCTTTGACCTGCCCAAGCTGATGGCGGGCTCGTTCGGTGCCCTGGGCGTGCTCAGCGAGATCACGGTGAAGGTCATGCCCCGCCCGCAGGTCCGGTGCAGCCTGGTGATGACCGGACTGTCCGAGGCGGAGGGACTGGACCTGCTGCGCCGGGCCATGGCCCTGCCGGGCCCGGTCAGCGCGGGGGCCCTGTTGCCGCCGCCCGTAGCCAGTCGGCTTATCGAAGGTCTGACACCGGACGCGGCGGCGGTCCTTCTGCGGTTCGAAGGCGTCCCGCCCTCCGTGACGGCCGCCCTGGATGCCCTCAGCCGCGACCGGCCGCCGACCGCCTGCCGACGGCTGGAGGTCGAGACCTGCTCGGCCCTGTGGACCGCCGTGGGAGGGGGATGGGCGCTGGCCCGGGAGAGCGGCGCCATCTGCCGGATCAGCATCCCCCCCGCACAGGCCGCCGCTGTCGGGGCCGCGATGCGCTCCGCCGGGGTCAGCGCCCTGCAGTACGATGGCTTCGGTGCCGTCCTGCTGGTGGCGGCACCGGACCGCGAGGGCGCGGTGGATGACCTGCGCCGTTCGGTTCGGGCCGTGACGACGGACAGCCATCTGACCGTCCTGCGTCAGGGTCGCTATCCGGCTCCGGCCTTTGCCCCCTCGACCCCCGGCGTCGCCGCCCTGACCCGCAGGATCAAGGCCTCCCTCGACCCCCACGGCCTGTTCAATCCCGGCCGCCTGCCCGGAGGGACCTGATGCAGACCCGCTTCACCCCCGCCCAGCTGGCCGCGGACCCGGACCTGGCCCGGTCCGAGACCATCCTGCGCAAGTGCGTGCACTGCGGCTTCTGCACCGCCACCTGCCCGACCTACCTGCTGCTGGGGGACGAGGCCGACAGCCCCCGCGGCCGCATCTACATGATCCAGAACATGCTGGAAAAGGGTGGACCGCCAGACGCTGCCACGGTCCGGCACGTGGATCGCTGCCTGTCCTGCCTGTCCTGCGCCACGACCTGTCCGTCCGGCGTCGACTACATGCATCTGGTGGACCAGGCCCGCGCCCATATCGAGACCCACCATCGCCGCCCATGGACGGACCGGCTGTTTCGCCGCCTGGTCACCGGCGTCCTGACCCGCCCCCGGCTGTTTTCCCTGTTGCTTCGCCTGGCGGCTCCGTTCCGCGGCATGGCGGCCCTGGCACCCGGTCGCCTGCGGGGACTGATCGAGGCCGTGCCGCGACGCCTGCCCGCCCGGTCGGCCGCCCCAACCGCGTCTCCGACCCCGATGCCCCGCCGTCGCGTCGGCCTGATGAAGGGGTGTGTGCAGCCGGTTCTGAACCCCGGTATCGACGATGCCGCCGTCCGACTGTTGAACCGACTGGGCGTCGCGGTGCTGCAGCCCGACGCGCCTGCCTGCTGCGGGGCCCTGCCGCACCATATGGGTCAGACCGACCGCGCCCACGCCCTGGCGCGGCAGCAGATAGACCTCTGGTGCGGGATCCTCGAAACCACGCCTCTGGACGCCATCGTGGTGACCACGTCCGGCTGCGGCACGACCCTGAAGGACTATGGCCAGATGTTCCGCAACGACCCCGTCTGGGCCGAGCGGGCGGCCCGGGTCGCCGCGCTCGCGGTGGACGTCAGCGAGTGGCTGGACCGCAACTGGACCGACCTGCCCCTGCGACCGGAAGCCCAGGGCATGCGCGTCGCCTGGCAGGCCCCGTGCTCCCTTCAGCATGGCCAGGGCATTCGCTCGGCACCCCGACGCCTGCTGGGTTGCACCGGTGCCACCGTGGTCGAGCCGGCGGAGGCCCATATCTGCTGCGGCTCCGCCGGAACCTACAGCCTGACCCAGCCGGAGATCGCCCGGAAGCTGGGGGCCCGCAAGTCCGCCCATCTGGAGGCCTTGCACGCTGACGTGGTGGTATCGGCCAATATCGGCTGCATGACCCAGATCGCCGCCCGGACCCGGACCCCGGTCGTCCATCTGGTCGAATGGCTCGACTGGGCCACAGGGGGGCCATTCTTGCCGAGTGCCGGGGACGGAAATCGCCCGCCGCAAGGCTAATCAAGGGTTTACGCGCCTGACGACCGTCAAGATCCGGGTGATATTCCGTTCGATCGGTTCCATATTTATACGAATGAATTCCGACGGTTGAGCAAACAGACCGCTTCGCTGACCGGCCGCTCGCCTCGGCTTTGGCCGGGGACGGAGCGCGGCGTCGAGATTGCAGGAGAGATCGCACCTGCCACTGCCATCCGACGGAAGGAGTTGTCCCATGGCCACCAGCACCAGACTGCCTGCCTTCACCGCCCCGTCCACCGCACGCCCCGTCGCGCGAGTGGCCGTCGCCAAGGTGCCCCGGAGGAACCGGGCCTATGACGCCGCCCGGGTACTCGGCATGTCGACCATCTGCCTCCTTGCCGGAACGAGCCTGCATTTCCTCAATTTCATCTGATACCGGAGGCGCGGTACGACCGGGTGTGGATTATCTGCGCCCGGGCACACCGTGACGCTTGATCCGAGGCCGATAGTTTCCTACTTGCTAACCATAGCAAGCTAGCGATCGCACATGGCCGACCCCAGAGACCAACTGCAGCACCGCATCACCTCCGAGCTCCTGGGCGTCGCCCGGCTTTACCGCCGTGAAGTGGACCGCCGACTGGTGGCTCACGGCCTCACCGATGCCCGTGCCGTGCCGATCCTGCACATCGCCCGCAACGGCGACGGCATGCGCCAGGGGGCCCTCGCGGACGAGCTGGGTCTCGAAGGCCCGTCCCTTGTCCGGCTGCTGGACCAGCTCTGCGCCGCCGGTCTGGTGGAGCGGCACGATGATCCGGCGGACAAGCGGGCCAAGACCCTGCACATCACCGCACAAGGTCGCGCCATGGCCGCCGTTGCGGAGACCGCCCTGCAGAAGGTTCGCGGCGAGATGCTGGCCGATGTCAGCTTTGCCGACCTCGCCGCCACGGCGCGGACGCTGGCCGCGTTCAAATTGACACTGGATGGCGCGGAAAAGCGTGCTCAGGCGCGCTGAAATCACCGATCTGTAACTCTACCTGCGCCACATTGCTGACGCCGACCCGTGGTCACCTTCAGGCGAGGACATGGCAGCTGGCGACGCACCTATGACGGACAAGACGCGGGGTCGGAAGGTCGAGAAAACCCTGACGACGCTGGTGAGCCTGCTGATCCATGGTGTCTTGGCCCTGGCCCTGATCCTGGGCTGGGTACAGGCCCCGAAGATGGTGGAGCCTCCCGCGGTGGAGGTGGCCCTGGTCCCCGGTCCCCTGCTCAATCCCGACCCCAAGCCCGCCGCCGAGGCGGCCGCCAAGCCGCAGCCCGTCAAGCCGACCCCGGCCCGCAGTCCGGTGCGCAAGGCGGTGGCCATTCCGCACCCCGCCCCTCTTCCCGTCTCGCAAAAGCCCGCCCGCGACTTCGGTCCCGGCCTCAGCGACAGCGAGATCGCCGGAGCCTCTACGGCCGAGTCGGGAGCAGGCGGCGGAGGGGAGTGCAACATGACCCGGATGGTCCAGGTCGCCCTGCGCAAGGACCCCATCGTCCAGTCCGCGCTGCGGGAGATGGGCACGCGGGCCGTCATGGTCTGGAATGGCGGCTGGATGCAGGCGCAGGGAGAGGACGGCAATGGTCTGGCCGCCGTCCGCGAGGCGATCATGTGGGAAGTGGCCTTCGCGCCCGAGGCCTGCCGTCGCCAGATCGTGAAGGGCATGGTGCTGCTGAATGTCTCCAACGGCGGGGCCCGGCTGGGTCTGGGGCGCGGGGAATGGCACTGGTCCGACGTCGTGACCCGCCCCCAATCCCGCTGACCTGCGATCCACGGACGAGCGGTCTGCAGAACGGTTCTCTGGACGCCGCCATCGCGGGCAGGCGGTCTCTGTCTCGGCATCCCGAACGCAACAACGCCGCGCCTCCCGAGGGAAACGCGGCGCTGTGAGCGATCGTCAGCCAGCTGATCGGCAGGACCGGCCTAGTTGAGGACGATCATCACCACACGGCGGTTCTGGGCCCGGCCCGCGCGGTTCTTGTTGGAGGCGACCGGGCTTTCATCACCGTAGGAGATGGTGGCGATCCGGTTCAGAGCAACGCCGTTCTGGTTCAGGAAGGTCCGCACCGCGTCGGCCCGCTCGGCACCCAGACGCTTGTTGATGTCCTTGGAACCGGTGTTGTCCGTATGGCCCTGGATCTCGATGTACACGTTCTTGTTGTCGGTCTTCAGCTTCTGGACGAAGTCCATCAGCCGGGTCTTGGCTTCCTCCGACAGTTCCGTGCCCCGCACCGGGAACTTCACGGAATCGTCCGACAGGACGGTCTGGTAGAGGAACTTGCCCTCGGCCAGCTTGCCCGCTGCCTGAGCCCGGTCCAGGGCGTCCTGAGCGGTCTTGCTGATCTCGCCCAGACGCGCGTCGTGGCCGGCGAGCTTGGCATCATGTGCCGAGATCGAAGCCTGATTGGAATCCACGCGGGAATTGACGCCGGCCACCTGCTTCTTGACGAAGTCGGTGGTTGCACATCCACCGAGGCTGACGGCGCCGGCGGCCAGAGCCGCGACAGTCACGGCAAATGTTGACAGTTTGGTCATGCAGATGTCTCCGTTGAGGACATTACCGGAATTTAACCCGGATAAGACGGCCAAATTGAGCCGAAAAATGCACGGTGGAATGACTTGTTAACACTCTGATTTTTCGCACTGTCCGGCCCTGGACGGCAAAAAGGGGCACGATTGCGGCAAGCCTGCTTGCCCATCGTCCGGTCAGTGGGGAATCAATCCTCCGAGGAGATCCACCACATCGGGCTTGGCCGGCTTGGTCGATTTCGCCGGCGCACTCCCCTTCCCCGGAGCCGGCGTCGTCTCCGGTGGCGTGGCCGGCCCGCCGCCAAGGCTCTGCAGCAGGCTTCCGAAGCCGCCGCCCTTTTCGCCGGCAAAGGCACTGACCTGTTGCCCCAGCAGCCGCTGGGCGACGCCGCTCAGATCCGGCTCGTAGGCGAGATGGGACCAGGGGCCGTGGACGTGGAACGGCACCGCACCCAGGTCCAGCCGGCTGCGCCCCCCGCCGACCGAGCCCTGCGGCTTGATCGCCATGTCCAGCGCGCGACCGCCGAGGTCGATGGACCCCACACCGCCGACGCCGACACCGGGACCGATCAGGGCCAGGTTACGGGTGACGGCGACGCCACGGGACAGGGAAAACGTGCCCCCGGCTGCCGAGAAGGCGGTGCGGGCATTGGGCCCGATGGCCTGACCGGACAGGGCGGTGGCAATGCTCTTCGACACAGCGGCCATATCGACGCCGATCACCGCACCATTGGCGAGGTCCAGGGATGCCTGCCCCGCCAGGGAATGCATCAGCGCGTCCACGTTGCTGCCGGCCGCAGTGAGGTTGAGACTGACACGCCCCTGCCCCTCGAGACGGTCGATCTGGGCAAGGTCGGTCAGCAGCGTCTTCACCGAGACGCCGGTCAGCTCCAGCTGTGCGCCGTAGCGCCCGCCGCCTGCGGCATCCGCCGCCACGATCTGTCCGCTGCCGCTGCCCCCGTACAGGGACATCCGCTCGAGGCGGATATGCGCCGTCCCGTCATGAATCGCCGCATTGAGCCGGGCCCGGGTCACCACGATCCGGCGGAACCGGACCCGGCCCGCCGAGATGCTCAGGTCGGAATCGAAGGCCCGCAGCCCGGCGAGGCTCACCGGTGTCTTCGGCCAGCTGGCCGGGAACGGCTGCTCGGGGCCCAGATAGGGATTGAGGTCCAGGTCGGGCATGCTGACATCACCGGTGACCAGCGGACGCGGATGGCTCGTATCGATCACGAGATCACCCGAGGCCCGCAGATGATCGATGGCGACGCCGGCCCGCTCCAGCCGGATCACCTGGCCGTCCCGGACCAGGTGGCCGGTGACATGAAAGGCCCCCAGGCCCGGACTGGCGGCCAGGGGTTTGCCGCCGATTCGGGCCAGTTCACGGAGCGACGGACCGCTGATGTCCACAACCCCCTCCAATGGTCCGGAACCAAAGCCGCCGGACCCGTTGAGCCGCAGCATCAGGGGCTTGCTGTCGAGGCTGAGATGGACAGGGCTCGTCCCACCGGCGAGGAGCGCCCGGGGCCGGTCAAGGGTCAGGTCGACCTTGGCGGCCTCGCCATCCAGAGAGAAGTCGCCGGTGGCTGTTCCCGGCTTGTCGAGACCCGCCAGCTTGATGGTGACGTTGATCTGATCCAGCGCCTGACGCCCGTTGGCCTTCAGGTCCGCATAGGCGATCTGGCCGCTGCGGATGGACAGATTATCGACGCTGATGTCCTTGATCCAGTCCGGCGTACGGAAGGACGGATCCGGCGAGGCCTTGCCCAGCATCCAGTTGACCCGGCCGTCGGCCAGCTTCTCCAGATGGATGCGCGGCCCGGTCAGGCCGACCTGATGGATCTCGATCCGCCCGGCCAGCAGCGGCAGGGGCGCAATGCCCACGTCGATGGCATCGGCTTCCACCAGGTGAGCCGCCTGACCGCCGGGCAGGTTGCCGATGCTGAAGCCCCGCGCCTCCACCCCGAAGATCGGCCAGAGGGTCAGGTGCACCCCGCCGGTGACCTGCACAGGGCGGCCGACCTTGTCCGACAGGGTCGCCTGCAGGTCCCGGGCAACGAAGCTGCCGGGCAGCCACAGGGCCAGCCCCACCACAGCCGAAACCAGCAGGACGCCGAGCCCGCCGATCACTGCGCAGATCATCGGCCATCGTGATGTTCTGACCTTGGCCATGTACGAAACGCCCCCCGGGTTTCGCCAAAACTAACCTGTCGGTGTGACAGATCAATCCAAATGGTTAACACCGTCCCGAGTCCTGAGCCCTGCTCGGCTGACAAGTCCGACGCGACACCCCATCTGGAGGGGGCACAGAACCCCATCGGAGCCGTCCCATGCCTTCACCGACCGATCCGGCCGCCTCTCGACCGTCTCCGGCCCCGCATCACGCCCGCGCCACCGAAACGGGGATCGGCCCGCTGCAGAACCGGATCGAGTTTGGCGCGCACCAGCTGCTCGCCGACGAGCCCGGCACGCTGGGGGGCGGGGGCACGGGACCGGGACCCTATGATCTGCTCTGCGCCGCGCTCGCGGCCTGCACCTCGATGACGGTCCGGCTGTTTGCCCAGCGCAAGGGCTGGTCGCTGGAACAGGTCTCGGTCGAGGTGACGCATGTGAAGCTGACGCCCATACCGGCCGCCGACGGATCGCCGGGAACCGGCGTGCGGGACCGGTTCGAGGTGGCCGTGACCCTGTTCGGCGGCCTGGAGGCCGAACAGCGCAGCCGTCTGATGGATGTGGCCGACCACTGCCCGGTCCACCGAACCCTCGTCGCCGGCGCCGAGGTCGAGGTCAGGGACGGGAGCCGGCCCCTGTCGGCGTGACCGACCGGTTGCGGAAGCTGACCTCCACCACCCGACGACTTCCGTCCACCCGCTTCAGCTGGACGATCACGTCCACCACCTGCCGGATATAGGTCCGCAGCGCCTCCCACCCCAGATCGACCCCGCCCAGCAAGGCCAGCAGGGCGATCTGGTCGACGGCCCCTTCGGGACTGTCGGCGTGAAGGGTGGTGATCGAGCCCGGATGCCCGGTATTGACCGCGCGCAGGAAGGCAAACGCCTCCCGTCCCCGAAGCTCCCCCAGCAGGATCCGGTCGGGTCGCATGCGAAGGGCGGCCTGCAGAAGGTCCTCGGTGTCCACGCGAGCCTCTCCCGCATCACCCCGCGCGGCGATCAGCCCGACGGCG
This sequence comes from uncultured Caulobacterales bacterium, assembly GCA_903874895.1. GTDB lineage: Bacteria > Pseudomonadota > Alphaproteobacteria > Caulobacterales > Caulobacteraceae > CAIMFV01. The sequence goes on from CAIQUG010000227.1 coordinate 12,022, forward strand.
TTCTCGTGCTCAAGACGGATTTCCGGCGCATCCTCGATCAGGATCAGCCGCTCCCGGCGGTCGATCTCCTTCACCAGGGCGTTGAGCAGGGTGGTCTTGCCCGAGGACGTACCGCCGGACAGGACGATGGTCTTCCGCAGGCGCACGGCCAGGCTCAGGAACGCCTCCACCTCGCCGGCATCCAGCAGGGCCTGAAGGTCGGCATCCCCGCCGAGCGCACCGGAGCCCGTCGACCTGAAGGCCCCGGCCCTGCCGAGATCGGCGAGGGACAGGTCCGACAGGGTATGCTTGCGCACGGCCAGGGCGAGCGGGCCCCGCGTTGCCGGCGGTCCGACGATCTGCACCCGCGCCCCATCGGGCAGGCTGGCCGACAGCAGCGGCTGCTCCCGGTTCACACCCTGGTGGCTGGCCGCGGCAATCTGCCGGGCCAACCGGGCCAGGGCGGTTTCCGTCAGGTCCGGGGCAGACTCTCGCTGGATCTCCCCCGATGTGGTCTCGAACCAGGCCTCGCCGGGCCGGTTGATCCAGATGTCGGTGATGTCGTCCCGTTCCAGCCAGGGCTGAAGGGGGGCCAGATAGGCTGCGAGATAGATGCCACTCGTCATGGGCAGGAGCTCGTCAAGGGGCGCGCTTCGCCACGGTGGAGAAGTCGAGGTCGCGGGCCACGAACACACGGATCGGCGTTCCCTGGGCCACGGTGATCGTATCGGGGATGTCGATCTGTTTCTGCAGGGCGATGGAGGCGATACTGGTCGCCTGCTGGGGCGAGCCGATCACGATGGCCGTGTTCGTGTTGCCGCTGTTCCCGGCCGCCGCCTGCAGTCCCGCGGTCAGCACCGACAGCATGATGGAGCCGCCGAACCGCTGGAAGAAGTGGGTGTTGGTCTCCCCGTCCAGGCCGCCCCGGCCGAGCCGATCCGCGCCGGGGGACCCGATCTCCACCGACACGCCCTCAGGGGTCAAGACCCGGGACCAGACGACAAAGGCCCGCGACTGGCCCACGGCCACGCCGCTGCGATACTGGCCGATGAGCTTGGAGCCCCGCGGGATCAGCACGGTGGAGCCATCGAAACCCTTCACGTCGCGGCTGACCACGGCCCGGACAAAGCCCGGCAGGTCTGAATTGATGGCGGTCTCGAGGATGGCAGGAATGACCGTGCCCTGCGGCGCGATCAGGGCCGTGTCCCGCAGCCGCGTGGCTTGGGTGGTGTCCGCGCCCATCCCGGCGACCTTGGCCGCAAACCGGTCCTCCGGCGAGGCCGACTTGTCGTCCGCGGCGATGCCCGGCTTGCCCGCCATCGCCGGCAGTAGCGCCGTGGCCGCAGGCGCGCCGGGATCGGCAATGTCCACAACCATGGCCGGGGCGTGGAGGCGGCCGGAGGGATCCGGGTTGGCCGGAAGTCCGGTGACCGGCGCGGGGCTGGCCTGGACCATGGGGGGGGCCGGCGTCGGGGTGGCGGGAGCCTGCGCCGCCGCGGCCGCCTGACCCGCCGCCCGCGAAGCCGCCAGGGCCGCCGTCTGCGCCGCCATCTGCGCGGCATAGGAAGGCTTGACCGTCTGGGCCATGGCCCCGTGCCGGACATGGCTGAGGGAACTGAACACGAAGACGCCGATCGCCGCGATCCCGGCGAGGCCCGCGATCATGCCGAAGGGGCTGTCCCGCCGCGCCACCTGGGTCGGGCCGGAGGCGAGGCGGCCGAGCACCGGGCTCGTCTCCTCGGCCGGGGAACGGATATCACCCTCGGGACGGTCGAACAGGCTCATGGCTTGCCCCCCTTGCGACGGCGGAGCTGGGTCTGGGTGGACGCATCCTCGTGGAAGGCGTCATTGACGATCCGGGTCACGGCCGCCCCCCGGCGCAGCACGAAGGCCCGGGCCAGCCGGTCGACCACGACATAGCCGTCCCGCTGAGAGATGTTCACCACGGCCTCCTTCTTGTCCCCGTCCACGGCAAAGATCGCCGGATAGTCGGTCTGTTCGGCGAACACGAAATAGGTGGCATGGCCGTCGTCGAACACCCGGAC
>CAIQUG010000228.1 GCA_903874895.1 uncultured Caulobacterales bacterium
AGTGCCATCAAGGGCGGAGCGTTCATCGTCCTCGTCGCCATATTGTTCATCGTCCCGCATCCGGCCCCGGCGGTGAAGGCCGTGACGGACACGGCCCGGGCCGTGGGGCCGATCACGTCCATCGGGGCGCTGGTGACGGCGATCAGCGTGATCTATTCCACCTATGCCGGCTGGGACGGGGCGATCTATTTCTCCGAGGAGGTCGACAATCCCCAGCGCAACGTGGCCCGGGCGACCTTCTGGGGGATCGGGCTGGTCACCCTCCTGTACGTCCTGGTCAATGCCGCGGCCCTGAACGTGTTGCCGCCCTCGGTCCTGGCGGGGTCGACCTTCGCCGTCGGGGACGCCGCCGGCGTGGTCATGGGGCCGGTTGCCAACACCTTCGTCACGGCCATGGGGCTGTTCTCCCTCGTGGCGATCGTCAATCTGCAGATCATGGCGGCGTCCCGCGTGCCGTTTGCCATGGCAAGGGACGGGGTCGCACCCCGGTTCCTGATGCAGGTGGCCCGCAGCGGAACCCCCGTTGCCAGTCTCGGGCTGGTCTCGGCCCTGTCGCTGGCCATGGTCATCGTCTCGATCGTGCTGGCGCCGGACAACGGCTACAAGTGGATCGTGCGGATCTATGCCCCGTGGAGCATCGGCGCGATCCTGATGGTCTGTGTCAGCGCCATCCGCCTGCGTCTGGCCGAGCCGGACCTGCCGCGCCCCTATCGCATGCCCCTGTTCCCGTGGATCGCGATCCTCGCCACCCTGGTGCAGGCCGCGCTGATCGCGACCCTGGTTCTGGACGATCCCGTGGCCGGGGCGTGGTCGGGCCTGATTGCGGTCCCGCTGCCGGTCGTGCTCTATCTCCTCTTCCGCGGCCTGTGGCGCCGCGCCGCCGACGCTTGAGGCCAGACACCATGACACAGGTGACCATCCGAACCGCCACCTCGGCGGACGCCGCCCTGTTGAGCCGCCTCGGCCGGGACACCTTCGTCGACACCTTCGTGCACGAGTTGAAGGTTCCCTACAGCGAAGCGGATCTCGCGGAATTCCTCCCCCAGTCCTATGGCGAGGACGTGATTGCCGGCTTTCTCGCCGATCCCCGCTACACGCATCTGGTTGCCGAGCTGGACGGACAGGCCGTGGGCTACGCCCTCATCGGTCCCAACGGCCTGCCCCACGCGGAGGCGCGGCCGGAGGACGGGGAACTGAAGCGGATCTATCTGGTGAAGTCCGCCCAGGGCACCGGGGCCGGACAGGCCCTGCACCGGGCCGCCATTGCAGCGCTGGAGGCCAGGGGGCACAGGGTCATCTGGCTGGGCGTCTGGTCGCAGAACCTCCGTGCCCAGAGGTTCTACGAGAAGGACGGCTTCCGCACGGTCGGCGAATACCGGTTCAAGGTCGGCGCGACCCTGGACCATGAATTCATCATGCGACGAGGCTAGATCGCCGCGCGGCCGGTCGCCATCAAGCGTGGCCGACGGTCTCGAACATGCAGGCCGCCATGGCGTCTTCCGGCGAGCGCGAGCCCTTCAGCAGGAAGTCGAAGGCCGGATAGAAGCGGTCCGCCGCCTCGACGGCCGCATCGATCATCGACGCCGCCTGGGCCAGAGTGGGGCGTTCCCCCGGCGGCAGGGCCATGGCGTGACGGAAGATGATCTCCCCGTCCTCGGCCCAGACCTCGAAATGACCCAGCCAGACCCGCTGGTTGATGAGGGACAGAAGCTCATGGCTCTTCACCCTCAGGGCCTTGCCGGCCTTGAGGTCCAGCGAGAGGCAGAGCTGGAGGCAGTCGGCCTCCGGGCGCCAGGCGAACCAGAGCTCGTAGTCCTTCCAGTCTCCGGTGAGGGCGAAGGCCAGGTCCCCGTCCTCTGTGCGGTCGAACTCAAGATTTTCCGCCGTCAGCACGTGTTCGACCACGTCGAGGGGGTCGAAGCCGAACTCACCGTCCTCTGTCTGCCGCGTGTCCATCTTGTGGTCCCCGTGGGACGCCACCGAAGGCGTTAATGCCAACCGGCGGAATCAGTCCCGGCTTCAACGTATCCGTAGTTGCAGGAGTCGCTCAACCGACGTCATTCGATGGGCGAGCGATATCCCCAGCCAAGCTAAGTTTGGCGATTTCCGCCTTGAGGGCATCGATCTCGGCGGTCAGCCGGTCCTTGAGGGCGTCGAACTCGTCCCGCCGCACGAGGTCCAGGTCCGTCACCCAGCGATCCGCCTGGGCCCGCATGGCCGTGCGGGCCTCCTCGGTGGCGGCCTGGGCGATGCTGGCGGCACCTTCCATGGTCTTGGCGAGTTCGTCGAGGAACGGATTGCGCGTCTGCATGTGTGTGCGACCCCTGATGCGGCTGTCCCTGCCATATGGGGGGTGCTTCACCTTTTCTAAGGGTTAACGCCAGGTGAGATCCTGTCGACATCGACCAATGGAATGCCGTGACCGGAGGTGCCGTGTCGCAAATCGATTGCGCCAGCAGGGGTTGCGGGCTCCGGAGGGGATCGGCTGGCAAGGAAGAATTGCCTGATTTCAGGTAGCGACTTGCATTTATCGCCGCAATGTTGGAAGAAACTTGCCAAACCATGAGGAGTTTTCCCGTAATTCGGGTGAATTTCATGCAAGAATCGTGTTTCGGGGGCGAGATTGTCGGAACTGCTGGACGCCGTTGACACCAGGATCCTGGACCTCGTCCAGAATGATGCGGGCCTGTCCGTGGCGGAAATCGCCGAGCGGGTCGGCCTGTCCTCGTCGCCCTGCTGGCGCAGGATCAAGCGTCTCGAGGACGTGGGCGTTATCCAGCGGCGCGTGACTTTGCTGGACCAGGAAAAGCTCGGCCTCGGCTTCGAGGTCTATGCGACGGTGAAGCTCAGCCTTCCGACCCGGGAAAATCTCGAGGCCTTCGAAAGGGAAGTCGCCCGCTGGCCGGAAGTGACCCATTGCGCCACCGTCACCGGCGGCGAGGACTATGTGCTCCGCATCGTCACCCGGGACATGCACACCTTCGACGAGTTCCTGCGTGATCACATCCTGTCCCTCGGGCTTGTCTCCAACGTGGTGAGCCGGATCGTCATGCGGTCCGTCAAATCGACCACCGCCGTTCCCCTCGGGCTCGTCTCCCCCGCGTGACGTCTGCGCCTGACGTGGTAGGCTTCCCGCAAGCCAGTCACGTCGGGAGTTATGGACATGATCGACCTTGTCATCGAGGGTCGCCGCCGGGATCTCGGCGGTTTCGAGGTGGGCCGCGTCCTGCCGTTTCCGACCCACCGGATGGTCGGGCCCTTCATCTTCTTCGACCACATGGGTCCGGCGACCTTCCTGCCGGGGCAGGGGATCGACGTTCGGCCGCATCCCCACATCGGCCTGTCGACGGTGACCTACCTGCTCAAGGGGGAGATGACCCACCGGGACAGCCTGGGAGTCCGCCAGGTGATCCGTCCGGGGGAGGTCAACTGGATGACGGCCGGGCGGGGCATCGTGCATTCGGAGCGCACCGACCCCTCCCTCCGGGCGACGGGAACCATCATGCACGGCCTCCAGGCCTGGGTCGCCCTGCCGGAGGAATTCGAGGAGACGGCCCCGGCGTTTGTCCACCACGAGGGCGATGACCTGCCGTCCTACGAATCAGAGGGGCTCTTCGCCCGGCTGATCGCGGGGGAGGCCTATGGGGCCAAGGCCCGTGTCGCGACCCATTCACCGATGTTCTACATCCACTGGGCGATGGAGGCCGGCAGCCGGGCGGGCCTGCCGACGGGCTACGGGGAGCGCGCGATCTATGTGGTGGACGGACAGGTGGAGGTGGACGGCCATCCCTTGTCCACCGGGCAGATGGCGGTGTTTTCCCCTGTCGGACAACCGGTTGTGACGGCACAGACCCCAGCCACGGTCATGGCCCTCGGGGGCGAGTCCGTGGGGCCCCGGTTCATCTGGTGGAACCTGGTGTCATCCCGCGCCGAGACGATCGCGGAGGCGCGGGCGGACTGGGAGCGCGCGGCGTGGGGCGCAGGGCGCTTCACCCTGCCGCCGGACGACCAGGACGAATGGATCCCGGCCTCGAAGGATCCCCTGCCGAGGGGGCAGCCGGGTGTCTGAGCGATAAGAAGCTGTATCTGTTCAGTTATTTCCGTTTCGGCCCGTGTGACTTCCCGCCTTGACACAGTGCACTCGCCCTTATAGGTTCCGCCGCGATCCAACCGGCCCAGGGAACGTGTCCCGGGGCCATCTCTGGCAGGGCCCCCATGACGGCGCCGGAAGACCCGACGGAAGAGGCGCTTCGGCGGCTCGATGATCGGCTCGGCGCCCTGGAGGCGAGCCAGACCCGCAAGGTCGTATCCTTCGAACCGGGAGGTTCGGGGGCGGCCTACCGTCTGGTGGCGGAACTGGTGGGGGGCGTTCTCGGGGGCCTGGGCTTCGGCTGGCTGCTGGACCGCTTCCTCCATACCGCGCCCTTCGGTCTGATCGGCGGGGTGCTGATCGGGGCAGGGCTCGGGGTCGTGCTGGTGGTTCGCAGTGCGAGCGCCATGAGCGACGCTTCCCGGGGCCCGACGCCGGGGGGAGACGGCTGACGGCCGGTCGGGGCAACCCGGTCGGGGCCGGAGGCCGGTAGACGATGATTTCAACCCGCCGCGTCCGGTCTCCGGAGGCGGCGGACGTGCAAGAAGGGGGCTTTCGCGCCGATGGCCGAGCCGATGAAGCAATTCGAGGTCCACACCATCGTTCCCTTGAACGTGGCGGGCCTGGACGTGTCGATCACCAACTCGACGGTGTGGATGGCGATTTCCGCCACCGTGCTGGCGGGCTTCTTCACCCTGGCCTTTGCCCGCCCGTCGGTGGTGCCCAGCCGGGCCCAGTCGGTGGGTGAACTGCTGTTCAGCCTCATTGACGACCTGGCCCACTCCATCATCGGCCATGAGTCCAAGTCCTTCATGCCGCTGGTGTTCAGCCTGTTCGGCTTCATTGCCACCATGAACCTCCTCGGCATGTTCGTCGTGCCGTTCACCCCGACCTCGCAGCTGGCCGTCACGGCGACCCTCGCCATGCTGACCATCGCCATCGTGGTGGTGGTCGGTTTCTGGAAGAACGGCTTCGGCTTCTTCAAGCTGTTCGTGCCATCGGGGGTGCCGATCGCGCTGCTGCCGCTGATGGTGCCGATCGAGATCATCTCCTTCCTGGTGCGGCCGCTGACCCTGGCGCTGCGTCTGTTCGGCAACATGCTGGGCGGCCACGTGGTCCTGAACATCTTCGGCAGCTTCGTGGTGTCCCTGGGCCTTCTGGGCCTGGCGGGCGGTGTTGCCACCCTGGGCTTCCTCGGAGCCGGCGTCGCACTGGGCAGTGTCGTGGCCCTGCTGGCGCTGGAGTTCATCGTGGCCTTCCTGCAGGCCTTCGTGTTCGCCGCCCTGACCTGTGTTTACCTCAACGACGTCGTCAACCTGCACAGCCACTGATCGGACTGCACTAGACGCCGGACCTCTCCACCCCTAATGACCTCCAGCCTTATCTAAAAAGGAATACCCAAATGGACGTACATGCCGCTAAGTACATCGGCGCGGGCCTGGCGATGCTGGGCATGATCGGCGCCGGTATCGGCCTCGGCATCCTGTTCGGCAACTATCTGTCGGGCGCGCTTCGCAATCCGTCGGCCGCCGCCGGCGAGCGTCCCATGCTGTTCCTCGGCATGGCGCTGACCGAAGCTCTGGGCATCTTCGCCCTCGTGATCGCCTTCATCATCCTCTTCGTCTAAGGCCTCGACACCCGTCATGGCTGAAGCCACCGCAGAAACGACAGCCACTTCCGAAGCCCCCGCAAAGGGCTCGGGCGGCATGCCGCAATTCGACTTCGCGGTCTGGCCCGGCCAGATCGTGTGGGCACTGATCATCTTCGTCAGCCTCTATGTCGTCCTGTCCCGCGTGCTGTTGCCGCGGGTCCGGGCGGCGCTGGAGGCCCGGGCGGCGAAGATCAGCGGCGACATGGACGAGGCACGGCGTCTGCGGGCGGAGGCTCAGGTCCAGGCCGATGCCGCCGCCAAGGAGATCGCCGATGCCCGGCTGCGTGCCCAGCGCACGGCGAGCGAAGCCAAGGCCAAGTCCGCGGACGAGGCCAAGGCCCGTCAGGCGACCCTCGAGGCGGATCTCAACGCCAGGATCTCCGATGCGGAAGTCAAGATCCGTGCCAGCCGGGACCAGGCCATGACCAATGTCCGTAGCATTGCCGCGGACACGGTGGTGGCCATCTCGGAAAAACTGACCGGGGAAGCGCCGGCCGCGGCCGCCGTCGAGCAGGCGCTGACCGCCGTCTCGTCGGCCAACTAGGAGACGACGGTCATGAATTTCACCGAGATCTTCCAGGATGCGGAAGCGTGGGTCGGCGTCGGCCTCGTGCTGTTCTTCGGCCTGCTGTTCGTACTGAAGGTTCCCGGCGCGGCGGGGAAGTCCCTCGACGACCGCGCCGCCAAGATCCAGGCCGCCCTCGACGAGGCCCAGGCCTTGCGGGATGAAGCGACGGTCCTGCTCAACTCCCTGCGCCAGCAGCGGGCGGATACCGAGCGTCAGGCCGCCGCCATGCTCGCGGAGGCCCACGCCGAGGCCAAGCGCCTCGAGGCGGAGGCCAAGGTGAAGCTGGAGGAGCAGATCGTCCGTCGTACGGCGCTGGCCGAACAGCGGATCAAGCTTGCCGAGCAACAGGCTGCCCAGGAAGTGAAGGCCGCCGCCGCCGACCTCGCCGCTCAGGCGGCCGAGATCCTGCTGGCGGACCGCATCAAGGGACTCAAGTCCGACCCGCAGATCGATGCGGCCATCCCCGAGATCGCTTCCCGCCTGCAATAGTCCGGCGGCCTGCGTCCTTCGAGACGGGCCGGTCCGGTTCGCCCCGGAATGCCGCGCTCGGGCGAATTCCTGACACCTTCATCTGATCGGAGGCGGCTCGAGGAGCCGCCTCCGATCTGTTATTGCGTGGGTCAGTACCCGGCCCGGATCCGTTCCAGGGCTCGCCGCATCTGCTTCAGCTGCTTGTCGATCTCCGCCATGGTGCGGTTCAGCGCGCCCTCGTCATCCCGCCAGACCACCAGAACCCGCGTCCAGACGGCGGTCATGGCCGCCACCCGCGCGGCACCGCTGAGGCCGGATGTGTCGATCCCCGCCGCCTCCAGCAGGGCCCGCGCCGTCCGCGGCAGGCGAGGACCGACCATAGCCAGCCCCTCCGACCGGCCGATGGCGATCAGGGCTGCGCGGTGCGGCTCCATCGCCTCCAGCCGGGCCATCACCGCCTCGAACAGCCGATCATGGGCATCAGGGGCCGGCTCCAGTTCCGCGGTATCCAGCGCCGCCCGGTCGAAGCGGGCCCCCAGTCGTTCGAGCAACGCCGCCTTGCCCGGTGCACGGGAATAGAGGTCCGCAAATCCCACCCCGGACGCGACGGCGATGTCCCGCAGGGTGATCTCCGACCACAGACGTTCCTCCGCGAGGGTCAGCAAGGCGTCCGCGGCGCGATCGAGCACCTCCTTCTGCGGAACCGGCTGGGCTGTGGTCTCGGCGGTGACGGTATCGGACATGGGCGCGCTCCGGCTCTGGTTCCTCATTTAGGGCCGAGGACCGCGTCGGGGAAGGGGGGGAGACCGGGGCTCAGCCCAGTGCCCTGGCCCGGGCCACGGCGGCGGCGACGGCTTCGGTCATCAGCGGCCCGAGGCCAGCCGCCCCCTGCAACACGTGAAGGGCCGCGGCGGTGGTCCCGCCGGGGGAGGTGACCTGTATGCGCAGGGCTTCCGGCGTCTCGGGACTTTGCTCCATCAGGGCGGCTGCGCCGATGACCGTGGCCCGGGCCAGTTCGGCCGACGCGTCCGGTGCGAGGCCTGCGGCCACGCCCGCAGCGGCCATGGCTTCCACCAGGGCGTAGACATAGGCGGGGCCGGAGCCGGAGACGGCGGTGGCCGCATCCATCAGGTCCTCGTCCGCCAGATCGACCACATGGGCGAGGGGGGCGAACAGGGCCCGGGCCGCGGCGCGGTCCCTCGCCTCCGCCGCCCAGATGCTGGCCGTGCCCTTGCCGACGGACACCGCGGTGGTGGGCATGACCCGCGCGACGCGACGCCCGCCGAACGCAGCCGCGAGGGTGTCGGCGCGCACACCGGCGGCGATGGACACGATCAGGGCGTCGCCGGCCAGATGCGGTGCATAGGAGTCCGCCACGGCCCGCCACATCTGCGGCTTGACCGCCAGGACCACGGTGCGGGCCTCGGCCAGGACATCCCGTCCGGGGTTCAGTCGCGCGCCCCGCCGGACCAGGGCCGACACGTCGGGTCCCGGCTGGGGCTCGATCAGGATCAGGTCGTCGGTGCGAAGGGCACCGGCGTCCGCCAGACCCGACGCAATGGCCGCGCCCATGCGGCCGGCACCGAGGAACAGAACAGGGGTCATGGTCATGGCAGGTCAGCCTCGGCATTGAACGAGGGCACCATATTTGGAGAAGACTGAGCGCTTCAATAACAGTCTGCACCGTTCGCGATCTCGTTGGCAGGGCGGCGTCTCGCGCCTATCTTGCACCCATGGCTCCCTCAGATTCCCTCCCGCCGCCGGATGGACCGTCCGTCGATACCGCCGTGGCCACCGCGCCGCCGCGGCTGGTCGGCGCGGAGCTGATCGCCGACGAGGTGCGCCGCCTGCCGGACTCGCCCGGGGTCTACCGCATGATCGGCGAGGACGGGGCGGTGCTCTATGTGGGCAAGGCCAAGTCCCTGAAGAAGCGGGTGATCCAGTACGCCCAGGGCCGGTTCCACACCCAGCGGATTGCCCACATGGTGCATCTGACCCGGTCCATGGTGTTCGTCACCACGCGGACCGAGACCGAGGCGCTGCTCCTCGAGATCAATCTGATCAAGTCGCTGAAGCCTCGGTTCAACGTGCTGCTCCGGGACGACAAGAGCTTTCCGGAGATCCTCATCCGTCGCGACCACGATGCGCCGCAGATCCGCAAGCACCGGGGTTCGCATACGATCAAGGGCGAGTATTTCGGGCCGTTCGCCTCCGCCTGGGCCGTGAACCGGACCCTGAACACCCTGCAGAAGGCGTTTCTGCTGCGGTCCTGTTCCGACAATGTCTATGAGAGCCGGACCCGGCCCTGCATGCTGCACCAGATCCGTCGCTGCAGCGCGCCCTGCGTGGGGCTGGTCAGCCTCAGTGCCTATGGCGAGTTGGTGGAGGAAGCGCACCAGTTCCTGCGGGGCCGCAGCCGCCAGGTGCTGGAGCGGTTGTCCGCCGACATGCAGACCGCCTCCGACGAGCTGGAGTTCGAGACCGCCGCCCGCCTCCGGGACAGGATCCGGGCCCTGGCGGCCATCACCGCCGAGCAGGTGGTCAATCCCGAGACCCTGGAGGAGGCCGACGTCTTTGCCCTTCATTCCGAGGGCGGGCAGGCCTGCGTCCAGGTGTTCTTCTTCCGGGCCGGGCAGAACTGGGGCAACCGGGCCTATTTCCCCCGGGTGGACCGGGCGGACGAGGATGGCGAGATCCTCGACGCCTTCCTCGGACAGTTCTACGACGACAAGCCCACGCCGCGTCTGATCCTGGTCAGCCACGACGTGCCGAACCAGACCCTTTTGGAGGAGGCCTTCTCCGAGAAGCTGGGCCGCAAGGTCGAGATCCTCACGCCGCGCCGGGGCGAGAAGCGGGAACTGGTTGCCCACGCCATGACCAATGCGCGGGAAGCCCTTGGCCGCCGGATGGCGGAAGGCTCCGCCCAGGGCAAGCTATTGGCCGGTGTGTCGGAGACGTTTGGTCTGGACTCCCCGCCGGAGCGGATCGAGGTCTACGACAACAGCCACATCCAGGGCACCAACGCGGTGGGCGGCATGATCGTCGCCGGTCCCGAGGGCCTGCAGAAGGGCCAGTACCGGAAGTTCAACATCAAGGGCACGGAGCTGACCCCCGGCGACGACTACGGCATGATGCGGGAAGTTCTGCGCCGCCGCTTCTCCCGTCTCGTGAAGGAAGAGGAGGCCGGTGACAGCAGTGCGCGTCCGGACCTGATCCTGATCGATGGGGGGCAGGGGCAGCTGGACGCCGTGCTCGAGGTCGCGGCCGAGCTGGGGGTGGACGACATTCCCATTGTCGGCGTCGCCAAGGGGCCGGAGCGGGACGCGGGCATGGAGCACTTCTTCATGCCGGGGCGGGCCCCCTTCATGCTCGATCACAAGTCGCCGGTGCTCTACTACCTGCAGCGCCTGCGGGACGAGGCGCACCGGTTCGCCATCGGGGCCCACCGGACCCGGCGCAGCGCAGCCATGGTGAAGAGCCCGCTGGACGAGATCGAGGGGGTGGGGCCGGGCCGCAAGCGGGCCCTGCTTCACGCCTTCGGGTCCGCCCGGGGGGTGGAGCGGGCCAGTGTCGCGGATCTGATGAAGGTCGACGGCGTCTCACAGCCGCTGGCGGAGCGCATCCACGGCTTCTTCCGCAAGGCGGGAGGCTGAGCGGCGGCTTTACCCTTTGCGGGCAGCCCAGTTCGCCCGGAACAGGCGGCGGAAATTGCCGCCCACAAGGCCGATCACGGTGTCCTCGCCATAGCCCCGGCGCAGCAGCTCCGACACCAGGAGGGGCAACTGGCGATAGCTGGACATCGTCGGGCGGTAGTTCCCGTCCATGTCCGTGCCCAGAGCCACGTGCCGGGGCCCGACGACGTCTGTGAGGGCGAAGATCCGGTCGGCGAAGTCCTTCAGCGTGCTCCCCCCGAACCCGGAGGGCCAGGAGCCGACCACCCCTCCGCCTGCGGCGATCGCCCGGGCCGTCTCCACCGTGATGAACCGGGGATGGTCATAGGTCGCCGTCTTGATGTGGGTGTGGGAGCAGAGCAGCGGCCCGCCGGCGGCCTCCATGGCCTGACGCACCGCCGGTTCCGACGCATGGGCCATGTCGATGACCAGGCCCAGGCGCGCCATCTCCCGCACCCCGGCAAGACCTGCGGGGGAGAGGCCGTTGAACCGCGCAGGCGACGTCTGGTTGTCGGCCAGTTCATTGGGCCGGTAGTGCACGAGGGTGATGATCCGGACGTCGTCCCGGTCCCGCGCCGCCGCCAGTCCCGCCGGGTCGCCGGAGAGGAAGTCCCCGCCCTCTACGGTGACGATCATGCCCGGTGCCCCGCCGCCGGTGCAGCGGTCGAGGTCGTCGGGCGTGCGCACGATGGGCAGGCCATTGACCGCCGCCACCTGGTGCAGGTCGGCGATCTGGCGGCGATAGAGGGCGAGCGCCTCGCCCGGCTGGAAGTCCCGACCCACGCTCATCCCCGCCGCCGTGGGCTTCAGCACCGAGGCGTCGGCCACGGCGGCAAAGCTGGACGCCGCCAGCCGTCCGACCCGCATGTCCGCCACGACCCGGGTCTCGAAGGCCATGGCCTCGGCACCGCGCGGGTCGGCGGCGAGGCTTCGTGCGTAGGTGCGCCCGGGGTGGGCATGGGTGTCCACGGCTCCGTGGTGCTCCAGCAGGGTCATGGCCCGTGCCAGCTGCTCCGGATCGGGCTGAAAGCCGATGGGATCCGGGGCAGGTGTCTGGCCGAGTGCAGCAGACGCGACCGGGGTGACGATCAGGCCTCCCAGAAGGGTGCGACGATGCATGGGCGGGTCCCTTGAACGGCTGAAAGGGAACATGATCGCCGGGATCGGTGCGGCGCGATAGGGGCAAGCGGCGGGGTCCCGGTTCCGCCAACCCCTCGCCAAGGCGGTCGCAAGGCCTTACATGGGCCCCATGAACGTCGCATCCGATCCAGTCCTGACGGCCGCCCGGGAGGCCGCCGTGCGCGCCACCGGACTTGCCCCCGGGGCCCGGGTGGTCGCGGCCATGTCCGGCGGCGTCGACAGTACGGTCACGGCGGCCCTCCTCAAGCAGGCGGGCTACGAGGTCGTGGGCGTCACCCTGCAGCTCTATGACCACGGGGCGGCGGTGAAGAAGGCCGGGGCCTGCTGCGCCGGTCAGGACATCCGCGATGCCCGTGCCGCCGCCGAGGCCATCGGTGCGCCCCACTATGTACTGGACTACGAGAGCCGCTTCCGCGAAGCGGTGATCGAGGAGTTCGCCGACGCCTATCTGCGGGGCGAGACGCCGATCCCCTGCATCCGCTGCAACCAGACCGTCAAGTTCCGCGACCTCGTGGACGTGGCTCGGGACCTGGGGGCCGAAGCCATGGCCACCGGCCACTATGTGCGGCGGGTGGAGGGGCCCCGCGGGCCCGAACTGCACCGGGCCGTGGATCCGTCCCGGGACCAGAGCTATTTCCTGTTCGCCACCACCCGGGAGCAGCTGGCCTATCTGCGCTTCCCCCTGGGCGACCTGCCCAAGCCCGCCGTGCGCGCCGCGGCCGAGGCGCTGGGCCTTTCGGTGGCGACCAAGCCCGACAGCCAGGACATCTGTTTCGTGCCGGAGGGCAAGTACTCGACCCTCATCGACCGGCTGCGCCCGGACGCCGCGGGCGCGGGCGACATCGTGCATCTGGACGGCCGGGTGCTGGGCCGGCACGAGGGCGTGACCCGCTATACGGTGGGCCAGCGCCGGGGACTGAACGTGGCGGTGGGCGAGCCGCTGTTCGTGGTCGCCCTCGACGCGCCGACCCGCCGGGTGCTGGTCGGACCTCGCGAGGCGCTTCTGACGGAGAGCCTTTGCCTGAAGGAAATCAACTGGCTGGGTGATGAACCCGACATTCTGGATGCGGCGGCAGCCGGTCGTCCCGTGCTGGCCCGGGTGCGGTCCACCCGTGATCCGAGCCCCGCCCGCCTGGCGCTGGAGGACGGTCATCCGATCGTCCGGTTCGTGGATCCGGAAGAGGGGGTCAGCCCCGGCCAGGCCTGCGTGCTCTATGACCCGGAGACCCCCAGCCGTGTGCTGGGCGGCGGCTTCATCGCATCCACCCGGCGGGCCGACCTGCCGGTCCCAGCCGAAACCTGACCCCCTCGGAGACCCCGTCATGTCCATGAGCGCCCGTGATCCCGTCGTGATCGCCGCCTATGCCCGCACGCCCATGGGAGGGTTCCAGGGGGTCCTGTCCGGGGCCAAGGCCACGGAACTCGGGGCTGCGGCCGTGCGGGCGGCCGTGGAGCGGGCGGGCGTGTCCACCGAGGCGGTGGAGCAGATCGTGATGGGCTGCGTGCTGCCCGCCGGCCTCGGACAGGCCCCCGCCCGGCAGGCGGCGCTGGGGGCCGGGCTGCCGCTGGGCGTCGAGGCGGCCACGGTGAACAAGATGTGCGGGTCTGGCATGCAGGCCGCGATCATGGCCCATGACGCCCTGGCCTCGGGCTCCGCGGACGTCATCATCGCCGGCGGCATGGAGAGCATGACCAACGCCCCCTATCTGCTGGCCAAGCACCGCAGCGGCGCGCGGATCGGCCACGATACGGTGTCGGACAGCATGTATCTCGACGGCCTCGAGGACGCCTACACGCCGGGCAAGCTGATGGGTGCCTTCGCCGAGGACGCCGCCCGGGCCTATCAGTTCACCCGCCAGGACCAGGATGCCTACGCCATCACCTCCCTGACCCGGGCGCTGGCAGCCCAGACGTCCGGCGGCTTCGATCGGGAGATCGTCCCGGTGAGCGTCAAGGGCCGCAAGGGTGTCGACGTGATTTCCCAGGACGAGCAGCCCCCGAAGGCGGATGCGGCCAGGATCCCGACCCTGCGGCCAGCCTTCGCAGCCGACGGCACCATCACGGCGGCCAATGCCTCGTCCATCTCCGACGGGGCCGCCGCGCTGGTGATGACCCGCACGTCCGTGGCGGCCCGCCTCGGCCTGACGCCCGTGGCGCGGGTCGTGGCCCACGCGGCTCATGCACATGAGCCGGGTCTGTTCACCACAGCCCCGGTTCCGGCCATGCGCAAGGCCCTCAAGCGCGCCGGCTGGACCACGGAGGACGTGGACCTGTGGGAGATCAACGAGGCCTTCGCCGTGGTGGCGATGATCGCCATGAAGGAGCTGGGCCTCGATCATGCGCGGGTCAATGTGAACGGCGGGGCCACGGCGCTCGGCCATCCCATCGGCGCCTCGGGCGCGCGGATCCTGACGACCCTGATCTCCGCCCTGCAGACCCGGGGCCTGAAGCGCGGCATGGCCAGCCTGTGCATCGGCGGGGGCGAGGCGACGGCCATGGCGGTCGAACTGATCTGACCGGCCGGGTCAGTCCCGCTGCGGTTCCATCACCACGCCGGCGGACGCGACCATGATCAGTGCGACGGCGGCCATCTGCACCAGGCTCAGGCGCTCCTGCAGGAACAGGAAGCCGGAGAGGGCCCCGATGGCGGGTTCGAGGCTCATGAGCACGCCGAAGGTCCGCGAGGACATCCGTGCCATGGCCAGCATTTCCAGGGAATAGGGCAGGGCGCTGGTCAGCAGACCGACGGCCAGGCCCAGGGGCAGCAGTGCCGGTGAAAACACGGCCATTCCGGCGTGGGCGATCCCCACCGGGATGACGATGGCGGCAGCCACCAGGGCCCCGTAGGCTGCCGCATGGCCGGCATTTTCCGCCCCCGCCCGCTTGCCGAGGATGATGTAGAGCCCCCAGAACACCCCTGCTGCCAGGGCAAGGAACGCCCCCGGCAGGTCGATGCGCGCGGTCACCGGGCCGAGGGAGACGAGCATCAGGATTCCCGCCGCGGCCATTCCGACCCACAACAGGTCAAGGACCCGCCGCGACGCCAGGACCGCCAAGGTCAGCGGCCCTATGAACTCCAGGGCTACGGCCAGACCCAGGGGAACGGTGCGGAGGGACATGTAGAAGGTCAGGTTCATGCAGCCGAGCACTGCGCCATAGCCGACGATCCAGATCAGATTGCCCTTGGCCGGTCGCGTCCTCCAGGGCCGCCAGAAGGCCAGCAACATCAGGCTGGCGAAGGCCAGTCTGAGACTGACGGCCCCCTGCGCTCCCACAACCGGGAACAGCTGTTTGGCCAGGGACGCTCCCCCCTGCAGCGATACGATGGCGACGATCACGGCCAGGATCGCCAGTCCCTGCGGACCCCGCGGCGCATGCGAAGGGGGGGGCACGGTGCGTCGGCCTAGAGCGGCTTGCGCATGCGGACCAGCGGAACCGGTGCGCCGCCGCTGGCATCGGTGAAGGCCTCGACATCCCGATAGCCGCAGGCGCGGTAAAGGGGCAGTCCGCCCATGGTGGCTGCCAGCTCCACGGCCTTGAAACCCTCTGCCCGCGCCGCGGCCTCCGCTGCGTCGAGGATGGCACGTCCGACACCCCGCCGGGTGAAGGCCGGGGCGGTGTACATGGCCCGTACCCGGGCCGGCTCCGTCGCGGGATCGAGCAGGGCCGGTGCCCGTCCCGGGGTGTGATCGCCGCCATAGAGCGTGTTCCGCCGGCTCCAGCCACCGCAGCCCGCGATCTCACCATCGATCTCGACGACGAAATAGGTTCCGTCGGTGATCAACTGGGTGTCGATCCCCATGATCATCCGGCTGGACTCGACCTGCTCCGGCGTCAGCACCGGCGACAGGAGGTCGGTGATGGCAGCCTGCATCAATGGCATCAGCACCGGAATATCCGCAGCGGTGGCAACACGCGTTGTCGGATCTGACCCCATGGGCGACACGTCCCCTCCCGGCATGCGGAGCGCTTCGACACGCCCCGGAACCCCTGCTACGACCCGTTGTTAGAGCGCGCCGGATATGCGAGTCACGCCCTGACCGACTGATTTTCGCTGCGGACCCCCCAATTGGCACCGTGGCGACCGCTTCAAGGAGCCGACGATGAATTTGTGGCAGGACTTCATGCTCACCGAGGGCAAGGTCGTCGACAAGTGGCACCACTATTTCCCGATCTACGAGAAGCACCTGGCCCGCTTCCGCAACACCACGATCACCTTCATCGAGATCGGCGTGAGCAAGGGCGGATCGCTGGCCATGTGGCAGCGCTTCTTCGGACCCATGGCCACCATTGTCGGCCTCGACATCAATGAGCGCTGCATGGAGCACGAGGCCCCGGGCATTCACGTCCGGATCGGCGACCAGAGCGACGAAAAATTCCTCGCCAGCGTGCTTGAGGAGTTCGGAACGCCGGACGTGATCCTGGACGACGGCAGCCACGTGATGAAGCACGTCTCGGCCTCGTTCAACTTCCTGTACGAGAAGATGGCCAAGAGCGGCGTCTACATCGTCGAGGACCTGCACACGGCCTATTGGGAGGAGTTCGGCGGCGGGGTCGACAACCCGGACACTTTCATAAACCTTTCCAAGCACTTCATCGACGATATCAACGCGATGAATTCCCGCGGAAAGATTGCCGAGAGCCCGATGACCCACTCGACCTTCGGCATCAGCTTCTACGACGGCGTGATCGCGTTCGAGCGTGGAACGGTCATGCCGAGAACTCACTCCGAAAAGGGCAAGATCAGGAACTTCAAACCTCGTTCCATCACCAAGGAAATCGGCAAGATTCTCGGCGGAGAAAAGTAGAGTCGGCACTCATTTACGTCCTGATAACGCCGTCTGCGTAGTTTTGATTGCGCAGCAAGGGACCCTCGACGTGACGACAACCCCGACCTTCGGGCGCCGCCAGACCCCCGCGGAGTCTCCGTCCGCAAGCCCGGTCGCATTTTCGACGCGTGCAATTCCGGCTCCGCGGGCGGATGTCCTGTCCGCCGAGACCCTGGCCAAGCCCCTGAGCCCGGAGGCCGAAGCCTTTCGGGCCCAGGTGCGCGCATCCCTCGGCGGCTCCACGGACGATGACTTCACCCGCTGGCAGCGCTCCCAGCAGGGCGGCCGGGTCGTCGCCTGGGGTCTCAGTATCGCGCTGATGGCTCCGGGGGGGCTCTGCTTCCTTCTGAAGGTGGACGCCGCCACATCGGTGTTCGTCGAAGTGGCCGGGGTGGCACTGGGCTGGTACCTCCGGCACCGCCGCCGACAATACATCCGTCAGGTGGTGAACTGGGCCGATCCGGACAGCGATCTGGTGGCGGCCGATCCGGCCGACGCGAGCTGACCCCTCGGTCTGATCGTCGGATCTTCCGACCCTGTCCGGTAAATTTTACTGCGCCGCCAGCAGTTCCGCCTGGCGCAGGTCGACGCTGACCAGCTGGCTGACGCCGCGCTCGGGCATGGTCACGCCGAACAGACGGTCCATCCGGCTCATGGTCACCGGATTGTGGGTGATGGCGATGAAGCGGGTTTCCGTGCGCCGGCGCATCTCGTCCAGCATCCGGCAGAAGCGGTCCACATTGGCGTCGTCCAGCGGCGCGTCCACCTCGTCCAGCACGCAGATGGGGGACGGATTGGCCAGGAAGACCGCGAAGATCAGGGCCGTGGCGGTGAGGGCCTGCTCGCCTCCGCTCATCAGGCTCATGGCCGCCATCCGCTTGCCGGGCGGGCAGGCGAAGATTTCCAGCCCCGCCTCCAGCGGATCGTCGGACTCCACCAGCTGAAGTTCCGCCTGCCCCCCGTCGAACAGGGTCTGGAACAGGGCCTTGAAACTCTCGTTGATGACTTCGAAGGCGGCCAGCAGCCGCTCGCGCCCCTCGCCGTTCAGTTCCTCGATGCCGCCACGCAGGCGGGCAATGGCAGCGGTCAGGTCGGTACGTTCGGAGCGCATGGCGTCCAGGCGCAGGGCGTGCTCCGTGGCCTCTTCCTCCGCCCGCAGGTTCACGGCCCCGAGGGCCTCGCGGTCCCGCTCGAGGTTGCGCAGCAGCTGCTCCACGCCGGCCGCGTCGCCGGGCACGGCCACGGCGTCCTCCGCGAGGCGCTGGGCGAGGGCGGCGGGCTCAAGCTTGGTCGTCTCCCGCACCTGATCGGCCACGGCTGCCAACCGATCATGGGCGGCCTCCTGCCGGGCGGCGGCGGCGGCGCGGGCCTCCCGGGCCGACGCAACCCGCTGCTCCGCCGTGCGGCTGGCACGATCGGCGGCCGTCGCAGCGGCTTCCGCGTCCGACAGGGCGTCTGCGGCGGCCCTGCGGCGTTGCTCGGCCAGGGTGAAGTCATCCAGCAGGCGCTGGCGTCGGGCCGCGATCTCGGCGGGCAGGTCGATGGCCTTGGCCAGGGCCATCTCCGTCCGGTCCCGGTCCCGTGCCAGTTCGGCGGTCCGGGCGCGGGACGTTTCCGTCCGCCGCTTCCAGTCCGCCAGATCCCGAGCCAGCCCGTCCCGGCGACGCTGTCGACCTTCCCGGGCACGGCGTTCCGCTTCCAGGGCAGCGCGCGCTTCCGCATCCCCCTGACGGGCGGTCGCTGCAGCGGCCCGGGCGGCCAGCAGGGGCGCGTCGCTTCCGGCACCTGGGCTCGGGGGAGTGTCTGCCTGGGCGGCGAGGACAGCGGCCTGCAGGGTCTCGACCTCGGCTCGGGCGGTCTCCGCGGCCTGACGCGCAGCGTCGGTTTCCGCGGCAAAACGGGTGATGGTCTCGTCCAGCGACTGGGCCCGGGCATCCCGGCGCGCGGCGTCCCGGGCGAAGCGCTCCACGGCCTCGCGGGCCTCGGCCACGGCCCGTTCGAAGCGGACCGGTTCCGCCCGTGCCGCGCGCACGGCCGCTTCCGCGGACCGGACAGCCTCCTGTGCCCGCTGATGGGCCTCAGCGGCCGCGGCGGCCATGGGGACCAGGGCGTCGATCTGCGTGGTCAGGTCATCCAGGCGTGCCCGTTGCGCGAGGCGACGGGCCGCCGGCTTTTCCGCCGCGGCCCGGGCCACGAACCCGTCCCAGCGCCACAGATCCCCCTCCACCGACACAAGACGCATGCCGGGCCCCAGCTGACGGGCCAGACGGTCCCCGTCCCCCTGGGCACAGAGGCCGGTGAGGGACAGGCGGGCGGCGAGGGCGGGCGGGGCCTGCACGAGGGCGGCGAGGGGCTGGGCCCCGGTGGGCCATTGGGCTTCACGGGTGTCTGCGCCCCCCCAGAAGGCGGGGGCCGCGGGGTCCAGCGGAGCCTCGAGGTCATCCCCGAGGGCGGCGGCCAGGGCGGTCTCATAGCCCCGCGACGGGGTGACGTCGTCCAGTGCCGGACGATAGCCGCCCTTGGCGGGACCGCGGGTCACAGCGGCGAGGGCCTGGGCCTCCGTCCTCAGGCGGCGAAGCTGGTCATCGGCGTGCCGGGCCTCGTCCCGGGCGTCGCTCTCGGCCATCTGGGCGTCGGCCCGCACGGCCTCGGCGGTATCCAGTGCCGCCCGCGCCGAAGCCAGGGCTGCGTCGGCTTCCGCCAGACGGGCCGTGGCCTGGGCGGCATCCGGTGGAATGGCGTCACCCAGGGCGGCGCGATCGGTTCTCGCTTGATCGAAGGCCCGCTCGTTCCGGGCAACGCGGCCCTGAGCCTCCTCTGCACGGCCCTGACCGGCCCGCAGCGCCCGTTCCGCCTCTTCGATCCGCAGCTGCGCGGCGCGGCGCCTTGCCTGTTCCGCCGCCGCCTCGGACGCCAGCCGCTCCACCTCAGCGTCGGCGGCGGCGCGGGCGGCTTCCGCTGCCG
>CAIQUG010000229.1 GCA_903874895.1 uncultured Caulobacterales bacterium
GCCCGCTCGCCGAGCGTCGCCACCTCGACCCCCACATCGCTGACGGCCTTGGCCTCATCCACTGTCAGGAACTCGCGCTTGACGAAATCCGCACAGGGCTTCCGGAGGTAGAGCTCCCGGGCGTACGGTCGGGCAAAGCGCGCGAAATAGTCATTCCGGTTGATCAGCCCGACGGGCACGCCACTCTCGAGAATGGCGATCCCGTGCAGCGAGAGATCATCGGTGAACAACCGTAGGATTTCCGCATTGGTCGTGTCGGGCGAGGCCCAGCGGGTCTCGAGTTCGAGATCCGCCGCGACTTCCGGCGTTCGCGTAAAAACGTCAGCATCCTGAGCAATTTGAAGTGAAGATTGCATGCGGCCTGTTCCGTAGACAGAGTCGTTTGAAGGACTGTTGTCTAGAGACTGGCCGAAAATCGTAAAATCATCGTGTATCGGACACAATTTATAATTTTAATAAATACCCAATTTACAACAGTACTGTATTCGCTCCATGAAAATGACTTCTCCGGATCTAATTCGGATCGGAAACAGCAACAGACGTGTGGCTTGATCGGGTTGTGCTGGCTTTGCCCCAATCGGTCCGTCGACAATGGCAAAAAAGATGGGTTCCTGGTCGGGACGATTGACGTCCGGGTGCCCGGGACATTGCTTCAGAGGTTACCGGCGTACCCGTCGAGACGACGTCACCAGATCACGGATCTGCCACCCAACGCTTGATGTATTCATGCGTGCGGCGCGCGAGGTCCTCGGGGCCCGAGAAATAGAATTCACTCCCGAAAAGCATGGCAACCTCACTCCAGCTCAAGGGAGAGGTATTCTCGGCTTCCAGCGTGCTGCGGAGCTTGGAACACTTTTCGGCAGGAACAAAATTGACGAACGTGGCTTCGATCATCAGTCGGCCTCCGTCTATATTGTGACCGAATAGTGGCCGCGATTCGCCCGGCATGTCAGCAACGACCAAGGCGAATGTTTTATGAATATTCGTGAGCTCTTCCCATCCCCCCGCCGGGGATCGGAATTTGCGCCGGCTCACATCCGCGGCACGCGCATGGGACCGTGGCGGCACGGCATTGCGGTCGCTCGGTAAGGGGGCAACCCTCAGCCCGCAACCCGGTTGGTCAGCGCGCCGAGACGGTCCACGCGGATGGTCACCACATCGCCGGGCTGCAGATAGGTGCTTTCCGCGGTACAGCGCGCCACATAGGCGGCGATCACGTGCTGGACCACGGACCGGCGGAAGCCCGATGCGATCCAGCGCAGCACCCCGGATCGGCGATCCCCGGCAGGAACCCCCTGGAACACAGTGCCCGCGGGCGTCCCGGCCATGATCAGGGTGCGGGCGGGGATCGCGCCGTCTGCCGTGAAGGCGAGGCGCGCCGTGCCCTCCCGCCAGGTCCAGCTCGCCTCGCGCTTGTCCCGGGCCCGGCGGAGGATCTCGTCCAGGTCCCAGATCCAGTCGGTGACCGGGGCGCGCTGGCGTTCGACGCCGTTGACACTCAGCTGCAGGGTGAGACGGGCCACGAAGGCGGGCAGGTCCCGCGGCACCACGAACAGGTCCCCCACCGGCAGATAGCCGGGCGCGCTCTTGCCATCGGTGAAGCCGCGGCCGGACTGGGGATCTTTCAGGTCCACCCCCCGCATCAGCACGGCCCGGTCGGTCACGTCGTTGCCGAGGATCAGCCCGCCCTGCGGGGGGGCCTCCGCACCGAGCGGCGTCAGGGGCACGAGACAGAGCTCCACCTCGAAATCGAGGAGACCGGTTCCGGCGGGAATCCCAGCCCGCGGGCCAGTGGGCTGAACGCACTTGGGAAACAGGAAGGGCGTCCCGGTGACGGCGGACTCCTCCGCATGCTCCCGGTAGTTGGTGCCCACGGCGATGTGCTGGTCCGAGAGGCGAACGGGCAGGTCGAGGTCGGCGGCGGCGACCTCGATCACCGGCGAGCCGGCGCGCACCGCGACGGTGACGGCCTCCAGCCCCAGACGGTTGACGAGGTCGATGGGGTCTTCGCCGGAGGCGGCCAGGCCGGAGAGGTCCACGCCCGTCACCCGCCCCTCCCGGTAGGCGGTGACGGCCAGGATCTGGCCTTCCCCGGTGCGGGCGAAGGTCAGGGCTTCGCCGAGGGGTGCAATCTCGAGGGTGTCGGACTGTGCCATGGCGTCAGACCAGCCCGCGGTAGGACCCGCCGTCCATCTGCAGCTGCTGGCCGGAAATGAACCCCGCCTGGGCACTGCAGAGGAAGGCGCAGGCGTCACCCAGCTCCTCCGGCCGGCCGAAGCGCCTGGCCGCGATGGATTGGGCGATCTGCTCCCGCGCCTCCTCGTAGCTGATGTTCTTCATGGCCATGGCCAGCCGGGCCATCTGCTGCTGCCGCTCGGTGTCGAAGCGCTCCGGCAGCAGGCTGTTGATCGTGACGTTGTCCGCGGCGACTTCCGGTGCCAGGGCCTTGCAGGCGGCGGTCAGGGCCGTGCGGGCGGCGGTAGACAGTCCCATGGGGGCCACCGGGGTCTTCACCATGGCGCTGGTGATGTTGACGATCCGGCCGAACTTCCGGGCCTGCATCCCCGGCAGGACGGCGCGGATCAGCATCAGAGCGGGCAGCATGTTGGCGTTGATCGCGGAGAGCCACGCGGCCTCGTCCCAGTTGGCGAAATAGCCCGGCGGCGGGCCGGAATTGTTGTTCACCAGGATGTCCACCTCCCCGGCGCCGGCGAGGAGCGTCTTGCGGCCCTCCGTCTCTCCAAGGTCCGCGACCACCGCCTCGACGGTCCCGCCGGTGTCTGCGGCGATCCGGTCCCGGGCCGCCGCGAGCTTGTCCGCGTCGCGGCCGTTGATCACGACCCGCGCCCCCTCCCGCGCAAGGGCAAAGGCGCAGGCATAACCCAGACCCTGGGACGAGGCGCAGACCAGCGCCCGCTTGCCGTTCAATCCGAGGTCCATCAGGCGGCTCCTTGCAGGGGCGTCGCCAGATAGGACGACAGGGCGGTCACGAGCGCGTTCAGCGCGGCGGGGGTGGCCTCGGCGGCCACGGCCAGGATGTGACCGTCCGGACGCACCAGAACAGCACTGCGGTCCGTCAATCCGAACCGCTCCGCCCAGGCACCGGCGGGCAGGGTGAAGTCAGTCCCCGCCGTGAGGATCGCGAGAGGAGCCCGGGTCTGCCGCGAGAGGGCAGACAGATCCCCCGCCGCCGGTCCGGCCAGCAGGGTGAAGCCGGTCGTGTCGATCAGGTCGAGGATCGACCGCCGGTCCGCCAGCGGGGCATGGGGCAGGCGCGCGCCGACCACGCATTTCGGCGTGAACTGGCTGATGGGCAAGGTATCGTCGTCCTTCAGGGCGTCGCCATAGGCGAAGCCCAGCTGCAGGCGAAGGCTGTCGAAGTGGTCCTTCTGAGCGGCGACGGCGTCCGCGATGCGGGCCAGGGACTCCGGGTCCGACAGGCGGGCGCGGAACACGTCCTCGGCCACCGTCTGGTCAGGGGCATAGCCCAGGGCGTCGAACAGCACCCGGATGCGGAAGGCGTTGGCCAGGCTCTGGCCCATGTTGGTCTGGGCAATGCCCCGCCGTTCGGGCTCGTAGCTGTCCAGCAGGTCCGGTCCGGCCCAGCCGGCCTCCACCGCCGCGATCTTCCAGGCAAGGTTGTCGATGTCGCTGACGCCGGTGTTCAGCCCCAGCCCGCCGGTGGGCGGAAACCGGTGGCCGGCATCCCCCGCGAGGAAGACATTGCCGTCCCGGTAGCGCCGCGCCACCTGGGCGGACATCCTCCAGGCGCGGACGCCCTTGATGGCGAGATCGGGCACCGGCGCGCCCACGGCGGCGGCCACCGCCGCGCGACAGGTGGCGTCGTCGAACGCCTCGGCCGTGGTGTCGGGACTGCAGGGATGCATCAGCACCCAGGTCTTCTCGATGTCGTAGGCGATGAGAGTACCGTTCAGTCCGGGTCCGAACAGGAAGTAGAGAATGGCCGGATGATCCGCGACCACGGCCCGGAGATTGGCCTCGAAGTGGATCATCATGAAGTGGGCGATCCCGTCGGGGCCGTCCATGGCGATGCCGACCCCGTCGCGGACCGTGCTGCCTGCCCCGTCGCAGGCGATCACGTAACGGCTGCGGACCTTCACCGTCTCCCCCGTGGTCCGGTCGAACAGGGTGGAGACCACCTGGTCACCCAGTTGCAGGGCCTCCTTCCACTCGAGCCCACGGCGCAGGTCCACGTTCGGGGCCGCCTGCAGGGCCGCTTCGATCACCGCCTCGAACTTCGGCTGTTCGATGTTGATCAGCGGCCAGGGGGTCAGGTCACGGACGGCCTCGTCCTGGCGCTCATAGGCGATGACGCCGATGGGCGGCTGGCTCAGCGTCTCCACCATCCGGACGTACTGGCCGTCGGCGGTGGCGGTGGCGACGGCGTGGATCGCGTCCATGGACAGGCCGGCGGCCGCACAGATTTCCAGCGAGCGGGGGTTCAGGGCGTGGGCCTTCGGGGCCTCCAGCCGCTGCAGGTGCTTTTCGGCCAACAGGGTGCGAACACCCCGACGTCCCAGGAGGTGGGCGCCCAGCAGGCCGATGGGACCGCCGCCGACGATCAGGACCGTCGTTTCGATATCGTTGGCCATGGTGCGGCTCACCCTGCGGTCGGAGGGACGGTACGGCCGAAGCTCGAGGGCATGTTCGGGCCCCACTGGCTCACCGCGCCGATGTCGATGGAATGATCACCGGCCGGGGTGCTGGCGTCGAACTGGTCGCCGTCGGTCCAGTGCTCGTGGATGTGGCCCCAGGGATCGCGCCAGTAGTCGAAGATCTGGCTGCCCAGAAGGTGGCGGCCGATGCCCCATTCGTGGGAC
>CAIQUG010000230.1 GCA_903874895.1 uncultured Caulobacterales bacterium
CGGCTCACGCTGCGGCGCGGCCGACCTTTTCCTCAGCGATGATGAACCGGCCGACGAGGCTGACCAGCCGGTCGGCCTCTTCCCGCAGATTGACACAGGCTGCGGAGGATTCCTCGGCGACGGCGGCGTTCTGCTGGGTGACGGTATCCAGCTGGGTAATGGCCTTGTTCACCTCTTCCAGACCGGTGGACTGCTCGGCGGCGGAGGCGGCGATCTCCTCCACCCGCCCGGCGATCTCGGTCACCCGGTCGACGATGTCGTGCAGGGTCCGGCCGGTGTCGCCGACGAGCTTGACCCCGTGGGCGACGGCGGTTTCCGACTCGCCGATCAGGGTCCGGATCTCCTTGGCCGCATCGGAGGACCGCTGGGCCAGGGCCCGGACCTCCTGCGCCACCACGGCGAAGCCGCGACCGGCGTCCCCGGCCCGGGCGGCCTCGACCCCGGCATTCAGGGCCAGCAGGTTGGTCTGGAAGGCGATCTCGTCGATCACGCCGATGATGTGGGCGATCTGGCGGGAGGTGGCCTCGATCGTGCCGATGGCCGAGACAGCGTCGCGCACCACGACCCGGGATCCTTCCGCGGACACCCGGGCGGCGCGGACCATCACGGCGGTCTCCCGGGCCGTGCTGAGGGAGCGGTTCACGGTGGCGGTGATCTGGTCATGGGCGGCCGCGGTCTCTTCCAGCGTGGCGGCCTGCATTTCCGCCCGACGGCCGAGTTCCATGGCGCCTGCCGCGATCTGGTCGGAGGCGGCGGCCACCGAATGGCTGCTTTCGCGGATCTCGACCATGGCTGCGCTCAGCTCGGCGACGGCCTTGTTGAAGTCCATCCGCAGGCGCTTGTACTCCTCGGGGCAGTACTCGTTGATGTTCATGTCCAGATCGCCTTCCGCCAGGCCCTGAAGGCGCTTGGCCAGCCCCTCGACCACGGTCTGGGTCTCGCGGGTCACCTTGGCGGTGAAGGCGTCCTGGGCCGCGCGGGCCTCGGTCTCGCGCTGGTTGGCTTCGATGGCGGCGAAGGCATTGGCGCGGAAGATCTCCACCGCGCGAGCCATTTCGCCGACCTCGTCCTGACGGCGGCCCGCCGTGTTGGGCACATCCAGGTTTCCGGAGGCGAGGGCGGTAATGACCTGGGTCAGGTCCGCGACGGGCTCGATCGCATCCTCGCGGAACCGCGACAGACCCCGCTGCAGCATGAACATGACGCCGGCAGACGCCAGTCCCACAAGTATGAAGGCCACCCAGGTGAGCACGGCCGCATCCCCCTCCACCTTCTTGTTGAAGGTGTCGGAGTCCTTGACCACCTCGTCGATCACCGCCCGGTGACGGGTGTAGGCGGCGCTGAGGGTCTGATAGGCGGACTTGGCGCCGGCCGCGTCCCCGGACTTCAGGGCCGGGATCAGGCCGTGTTCCAGGGTGTTCCAGAAGGTCTGCACCTCGGCATCGGACGCCACCACCAGCTTGTCGCGCAGGGCGGCGGGCAGCTTCGACTGGGCCCAGTAGGCCTTGCGGTCGTCATAGTCCCGGTGAAGCTGTTCCAGGTGGGCCTTGCGAACGCTCAGGGACGACGGATCGTTCACCGCCAGCGTCGCTTCGAGATAGGCCTCGAGCACGTATTCCGGGGGCGGCAGGATATCGGCGACCAGGTCCTTCGACAGCACGATCCGGTCGTACATCGGACCGCCGACCCGAAGCTGGATGGTGGCACCGATGCTGACCAGGAGGGCGATGGAGATGCCGACGGCCAGGGTGACGCCGAACTTGTTGAGCTGCGCTGCGATCGAGGACTTGTTCATGGTCGGGGTGGCCGCCTTGGTGTTGCGTTGCTACCCGACTGCTACCGCCCACCAGTAAATATAAGTTTAGCTGAAATACCCCTCAGGGGTCGTTAGAGGGAATTCGCTATAAACTTTTGCGTGTAATCACGAATTGAGGTGCGGCTACTGCTCAAAACCTGGGCAGACTGCCTTGATTTTGCGAGATGACGGCGCTGGGTCGGCGAGACTGACGCATCTGGCAGCGACCGAAATGAGCGCCGATTATTTTCGTATTTTGGGTTTGGCAGGCTTCTTCTTCACCGGGACAGGGGGCGGTGCCGGTGTGGCTTCCGGAGTCCGGTCCAGGCTGCTGCGCTCCACGCCGCCGGCGACGACCTCCACGCCCAGGTAGCGCATGACGCCCCCGGCATAGCTGATGTCTTCGAGGGGGAGGCTGGGGTCGCGGCGCAAGGCGGCGGCGTCCCGGAGGGTCAGGCGCAGGGCCATGGCCTCTCTCTGGAAGCCGTCATTCACGGCCGCTTCAATCCAGAGACGAAAACCCACCGCCGACGGAGCCGACGGTGGGAATTTTTCGGTCTTGACCATCATGTCATCTTTCAGCGGAGGAGGGCAGGCGCCGCAAGGGATATGTTCCGGACCGGCCCATCACCCGGCGCGCGCGCGCGCCGGGGCTGTCGGACGACATCAAAGTGATCAGGAAGCCTTGAGCTGGCCAGCCGACATCTTGCCGCTGCGCTGATCGCGCTCCAGCTCGAAGGACAGCTTCTGGCCGTCATGCAGCGAGCCGAGGCCCGCGCGTTCCACGGCCGAGATGTGCACGAACACGTCCGCGCCGCCGTCGTCCGGCTGGATGAAACCGAAGCCCTTTTGGCTGTTAAACCACTTCACTGTACCGTTAGCCATGTCTAGTCCCTTTCCGGGGTGTCGTATCGCGACGCTCCAAGAGTGGAGACGCCGATCAAATTTTCGGAGAGGTCTAGGTCAGGTCCGGACACCCCCTTCGAGAAAGGAGGTCAGAAAGAGGCCGCACCAAAGCGAATATCGATCCCGGACCTAAACCATGGCGCGTGGAAAAAGACAAGCTTTTTTGAGGGGATAGCTGCGGGCGTCGTCGGCAGCGCCAACCTTGGGTAGGTATTGGGTCGTTGGAAGTTGCTGTAATCCTTGACCAAAGTCAGATTCCCGCGAGGGGCGAACTGATCAGGCGGGATCGGCTGCCTGCGCCGGGTCGGCGGCACAGGCAGCGCATTCCTTCGGACGGTCAGGCCAGCATGCCGGCCAGGCGGCCGCGGATGATCTGTTCCGCATCGGTCATGATCCGGCGGATGAGGTCGTCGCAGGTGGGAATGTCGTGGATCAGGCCGCAGACCATGCCGCAGGACCAGGCGCCCGCCTCCATCTCGCCCTCGGTCATCACCTTGGGATAGATGCCCGCCACCTCCTCGATGATGTCCTCGAACTTCAGGGCGGCACCCAGGGTCCGTTCCTTTTCCAGCAGCCGCTCCACCCCGGCATTGACCAGCACCCGCTCGGTGTTGCGCAGGGGGCGCATGACCAGGCGGGTATCGAGCTCCGACGCGTTGAGGATGGCCTGTTTCACGTTCTCGTGGACCGGGGCCTCCTTCGTGGCGATGAAGCGGGTGCCCATGTTCATCCCGTCCGCGCCGAGGGCCAGCGCGGCCACGAGGGAGCGACCATCGGCCATTCCGCCGGAGGCAAGGAAGGGGATCTTCAGTTCCTCTGCCGCGCGGGGCAGCAGGATGAAGTTCGGCACGTCATCCTCGCCCGGGTGGCCGCCGCACTCGAAGCCGTCGACGCTCACCGCGTCGCAGCCGATGGCCTCTGCCTTCAGGGCGTGACGGACGGAGGTGCACTTGTGGATCACCTTCACCCCCGCCTCCTTCAGGCCGGGAAGCCACTTCTGCGGGTTGTTGCCGGCGGTTTCCACGATCTTCACGCCCCCGTCGATGATGGCCTTCACGTAGCCCGGATAGTCCGGCGTGGAGAGGGATGGCAGGAAGGTCAGGTTCACGCCGAACGGCTTGTCCGTCATCTCGCGGCACTTGGCGATCTCGGCGGCGAGCAGTTCGGGCGTGCGCTGGGTCAGGCCGGTGATGATCCCCACCCCTCCGGCATTGGAGACCGCCGCGGCCAGTTCTGCCAGTCCGACATAGTGCATGCCGCCCTGCATGATGGGGTGTTCGACGCCGAACAGGTCTGTGATGCGGGTCTTCATGGCGATCCTCGAGGGTCTGTTGGTTTTTGCAGGACGTGCAGCTTGCAGCGCGCGGCGGAAACTTTGGCGGGTCGGAGGCGCTTTGCAAAGGGGATGTGGCGCCGTGCGTCCGGCTGTGCGATCAAATCGACTCTTTACTGCCATTTCCCGCCGCCGGACCGTCCCGCCCCATGACCGTCGTTCCGCCCCCCCGACCTGAACAGGCCGACCCGGTCCTGCAGCATCCGGCCGTGCTGGGGCTGCGGCAGTTTGCGTTCTATTCGGCGATCCTGTGCGACCCCCAGGGGCGAATCATCTGGGTCAATTCCGCGTTTGAAGCCATGACCGGCTTTACCGAACAGGAGGTTCTCGGCCGCTCTCCCGGGGACATGCTGCAGGGCCCGGGCACCGATCCCCGCATGGCGGACGCGATGCAGGCGGCGATTGCCGCCGGAGAGCCGTTCCGCGGGGATGTCCAGAATTTCCACAAGTCCGGCCGCGGCATCTGGGTCCGGATCGAGATCACCCCGGTCCGTGATTCGGCAGGGGAGATCATTGCCTTCTTCTCCGTGGGCGCCGACGTCTCTGATCTGAAGGAGGCGGAAGCCAGCCTCCGGTCGCGGGACGCCGTGTTCCGCGGTGCCTTCGTGATGTCCCGGATCGTGGGATGGCGTGCCGTGGCCGAAACGGGCCGCGTGCGGTTCCTGACCGAGTCCCAGGCTCTGACCCTCCATGGCGAGCCGGACATGGACTTCGAGACCGCCGTGTCCCTCTACCTGCCGGAATACCGGGACGAGGTCCGAACGGCCTATGAGGCGGCCTTCACGACGGGGGTGCCGGTGTCCCACCTGGCCCGGGTGACCCTCGGCGGGGAAACGCTCTGGGTCCAGGTCACCGCCGAGCCGGACTGGGAGGACGGCCAGGTCGTGGCGCTGAACGGCGTGATCCAGGACGTCACCGGCGTCACGGCGGCGCAGCGGATGCTCGACGAGAAGGATCGCTACGCCGTTGGCCTGATGGATGCGATGGAGGCGCGGGTCGGCGTCATCAACTCGGATGGCGAGATCATCCACGCCAACCGGGTCTGGCGGGAACGTCTCGCGGCGCTGGAGGAGGCCGAGGGAACCAGTTTCACCTGGAACTACCGCAAGCAGTGCGCCCGCATCCAGGATCAATACGGTCGGGACCTGGAAGCCGGCGTCACCGCCATCCTCGAGGGGCAGGCGACCCGGTTCTCCACCGTGTTCTGCTCGAACCTCACCCAGCCGCCCCAGTGGTTCAAGTTCGATGCCGCGGCCCTGGAGGGGGCGGGGGAGGCGCGGCTGGTGGTCGTCCAGCACAACATCACCGAGCTGAAGGAGACCGAGGCAAAGCTCGAAGCGGCCAATACCGTGCTGGAAGTGGCCCGGCGGGAGGCCGAGGCGGCCAACCAGGCCAAGTCCCAGTTCCTGGCCAATCTCAGCCACGAGATCCGGACGCCCCTGAACGGGGTTGTGGCCATTGCCGACATGCTGTCTCGCGCGCCCCTCGATCCGGCGGCGCTGGACATGGTCGAGACCATCCGGATTTCCGCCGGTGCGCTGTCCCGTCTGCTGGCGGACATGCTGGACCTGGCCCGGATCGAGTCCGGCCGGGTGGAACTGGAGCCAGCCCCCTTCCGCCTCACGGACGCGGTGCGGGCGGTGACGGCCCTGTCCGACCTCGTGGCGCACGAGAAGGGCGTCGATCTGCAGGTCGACTGCGTCGGTGATCCGTGGGTGTGGGGGGACGTCAACCGCTTCAAGCAGGTGCTCACCAATCTCGTCAGCAACGCCGTCAAGTTCACGCCCAAGGGCGAGGTGCGGGTCACGGTGCGGCTGTCGAGCGATGGCGAGTGTCGCATCGACGTGGCCGATACGGGCGTCGGATTCACGCCGGGTGACCGTGACCGGCTGTTCGATCGCTTCGAGCAGGCGGACAGTTCGGTGATGCGGGAATATGGCGGCTCGGGCCTCGGACTGGCCATTGTCCGCGAGCTGGTGGATCTGATGAGCGGCCAGCTGGACTGCGTCAGCGAGCCGGGAGTCGGTTCGGTGTTCAGCGTCATCCTGCCCCTGCCGCCCACCCCGGCCCCGGTGGCCAGCGGACCCCTGCCGTCCGGTCCGTCGCCACAGGCACGGCATCTCATGGGCAAGCCCCTGGCGGTCCTGCTCGCCGATGACCATCCCATCAATCGCCGGGTGGTGGAGCTGATCCTGAAGGGTTTCAATGTCGACCTGACCTCGGTGGAGGACGGCGCTGCAGCCCTCGAGGCCGTGCGCCGGCGACCGCAGGGCTATGACCTGGTGCTGATGGACATGCAGATGCCGGTGATGGACGGCCTGTCCGCGACGCGCGCCCTGCGCCGGCTCGAATCGGCGGACGGTCGGCCGCGGTCGCCGGTGATCATGGTCAGTGCCAACGCCATGCCCGCGCATCTGGCCGAGAGTATCGACGCCGGGGCGGACCTGCATCTCTCCAAACCCCTGACCGCCCAGTCTCTGATCGACGCGCTGGAGCAGGTGCTGGAATCGTACGAGGCCGCGGCGGGACCGGAGTTCGCCCCGTGACCGGGGAGTCCGGAGACGGGGCACGACCGGGCATCTCACCGCTCATGCATGCCATGATCCAGTCCCGCCGCCACCCGGGCGCGCGGGTCGGTCCGGAACGGATGGCCCTGCTGCAGGCGATCCGGGAGCTGGGCTCCATCCGCGCGGCGGCGGCCCGCGCGGGTCTCAGCTACAAGGGGGCCTGGGATGCGGTGCAGGCTCTCAACAACCTGTTCGACGCGCCGCTGGTGGTCAGTCAGGCCGGCGGCCGGCAAGGGGGCGCGGCGGTGGTGACCTCCGCGGGGGACGCGGTGCTGGCGGCCTTTTCCGAGGTGGAGACCACCCTGGCCGGAGTCGCCGACCGCCTCGACACAGCCCTGGGTGGCAACCTGGCCGCGGACAGTCTGACACTTTGGAGTTTCGGCATGAAGACAAGCGCCCGCAATCTGTTCCGCGGTGTTGTTGATGCGGTGGATGAGGGCGCGGTCAACGGCGAAGTGCGCCTTCGGATCTCGCCGGAGATCGTCCTTGTCGCCATCATCAGCAATGGCAGCATTGCCGAACTGGGTCTCGCCCCCGGCCGGCTGGCTGCGGCGCTGATCAACGCCAGTTCTGTCATACTGGCCGTGGACGCCGACGGCCTGCGCACCTCGGCCCGGAACCTGCTGACGGGCGTGGTCGTGGCCCATGAGATCGGTGCCGTGAATGACGAGGTGGTGCTGGAGCTGGCCCCCGGCAAGCAACTGACAGCCAACGTCACCCGGGAAAGCGCCCGCCAGCTGGAGATCGCGGTCGGTCGCCGGATTCAGGCCCTGGTCAAGGCGTCACAGGTGATCCTGGCCGTCGGCTAGCCCGGATCCGGGGCCAGCCCTGCCGCCAGCGCGGCCCGGGCAAGGGCATCCCGCGCTGCGGTGTCGAGGCCGGCCAGGGGGTCGCGATCCGCGGCCGACAGGACCTCGACCCCGGTGATGCGACCGTCCACCATCCGGACCCGGCGTCGGGCGAGGGGAAGAAACCCCGCCGGATCATGGCTCACCAGCAGGACGGGGGTGTCGAGGCTCGAGACCAGTCGCCCGACCAGACCGGTGACCTCCCGCCGGGCATCCGCATCGAGGCTGGCCGTCGGTTCGTCCATCAGCACGAGCTGCGGGCGGGCCAGCAGGGTCCGGCCAATGGCGACCCGCTGTTGCTCCCCC
>CAIQUG010000231.1 GCA_903874895.1 uncultured Caulobacterales bacterium
CGATCGCGGCGTCGCCGACGACCGGGTACGCCACCCAGCTCGTCGGGTCGAGCACGAAGGTGGCGATCTGCGAGTCGCGGACCTGCGGGGCGGTCGGGTTCACCTTGGTGACCACCATGTACCCGCCCCCGGCCACCAGGTGCGTCGTGATCCCCGGATACCCGAGGGGACGCATGCTGCGATTGAACCACAGACGGTAGTCGTGGGCGCGGGTCCCGGCGATGTCCGGCGCACCGAGGTCGACCACTGACGCAAGCCGACCCTTCATGGCCGTGCAGCCGACCCTGGCGCGGTCGATCGGCGCGATGTCCCGCACGGCCGACGCACGAAACAGGATCGACCGCAGAAGCAGAAGCTGGTCGGCGTCGCAGGTGGTCCCGCCGGGCGCGGGTTTCAGCCGGTTGGCGGCGAGGATCGTCTGGGCGATCTCCTTCTGGTCGGTGACGCTTTCACTCAAGGCCCAGCTGGCGGACTGATGCAGCCGGTCCACCGCGCTCCGGGCATTCATGACAACCGTCATCGTCGCACCTGCGGCGAGTACCCCGAACGCCACCAGCAGGGCCGACAGGTGCTGCAGGTGCGGTCGCGGGGCGAGGTAGCGGTACAGGGCGCCGAGCGTCATCCGGATCTTCGTGCGCATCTGCCTGCGCCTCCCTCTGAATGGTCATCGCTGTCAGGCCCCTGCCCGATGCGACAGGGGCACCCTACCGGCCCCAAGGTTACGTTTTATATAATAAGTCAAATTGACAGCATAAATATTCCTGTTGCTCCTGGTAAATTCCGAATTTAGTATGTTGCGATATGACGGATTGTCATTTTGACAATCCTATATGTTGTGCGTTGTTCCCCACGAGTGAGTCGATCCATGGCGAGACGGATAAACCTGGAAAGCCGCCAGGCAACTGGAGAACGACGTCGCGCTAGAACCCGGGAAAAGCTGCTGCGTTCCGCGATCGAATGCATTGCGGACAAAGGTTGGGGCGCATCAATCGATGACATCACCCAACGCGCCGGTGTTTCGCGGGGCAGCTACTATAACTTCTTCCCGAAGAGCGGTGATCTTGCCGACACATTGCTCGAAGAACTGGCCCGCATCTCCGCCCAACGCATGGCCGAGTTGCGGCTGAACCGGTCCGACCCGGCCGAACTGGTGGCCCTGGACCAGCATTACCGTCTGCGCCTGATTGAGATCGACCCGGTCGCGACCTGGCTGGCGACCCACTATCACAACACCGACCCGGTCTATGCACCGCTGGTGGAAAGGTCCTATGTACAGGTGGTGAAGGCGGGGATCGACGCCGGCCGGTTCCGGGCCGTCAATCCGGAGGCGGCCGTCGCATTGCTGCTCGGCTCGACGATCTATGCCCAGCGCATGATCATGGCCGGTGTCCTTGCCCCGGAGCAACTGGTGGTCGATGTCGCGACAATGCAACTCGAGACCCTCGGCCTGGGACATGACGAGGCGGTGAAGATCAGCCGAGAGATCCGGGCGAGCGTCAACAGGATGTCGGTCACGGGAGCATGGTCCCGACTGTACGCCTAGGGGTCGGACGAGGCGACGACGGCCCCCTCTATGTCGAGTGCCGCTCGCCGTCGACTGCGGGAGAAAAGCGGTGTGCCCGATCCGTCGATGGCTCTGTGCCGGCGGCGCCCCCCACGATCGCCGCGGCCGGACGGCGCCCGTCATTCTCGCTCTGCAATCCCGGTCGGTTCCGGTTAATGCATTTGAAATATACACGATATCTCAATTTGACATGTCGTTTATTTTGATGATCGGCAGGCACGGTCCGCGACGGGGCCGGGCACGCCGTTCGCCCGAGCGGAATGCGCCGCACAGCGTCGACTGTCCGATCTGAAGCGGATGATCCTGTTTGTCTGAACGATCAGTAACGGTGAAACGATTTATTAGCCAAGTTCCAGCTATCCGCTGAAAATACGCGAGGCAGCGATGAAAAACGTCTCCATATCCCTCAAGTTCATGGTCATAGCCGGACTGTTCGGAGTTTTTTCCCTCGCGGTTGCTGCATTCAGCACCAGCCAGATGTGGTCCATCGATCAGCGCTATTCGGACCTCGGCGCCGGGCCGACCCACGCGGCCTTCTCGGTCAATCGTGCCGCACAGGCCATCCTGGTCCTGATCCTGGCAGGCGTCGCGGCCCTGATGGGGGGCAGCTTCGTCCTGATGCGGATGTGGGGGGTCAGCCCGATGAATGCCCTGTCCCGGATCATGACGCGCCTGGCGGGGGGGGATCTGGCGGCGCATGTGGACGGGATCGACCGGGGCGATGAACTGGGCGGCATGGCGCGGGCCGTGCAGGTGTTCAAGGATGCGGGCCTCGAGAAGATCCGCCTCGAGACGGTGGCCGAGGACGCCCGCAGGGCGGCTGAGGAGGAACGCCAGCGGAACATGCTGCAGAGCCAGGACGCCGCCGAGCGCCAGTCGGCCGTGGTCCATGCCGTGGCTCTGGGCCTCGACCATCTCTCGGACGGGGATCTGACCTTCCGCCTGCGGGACGCCTTCCCGAGCGAGTACGAAAAGCTGCGCACGGACTTCAACGGCGCCATCGACAAGACCGGCCGGGCCCTCGAGAAGATCGGCAATCAGGTGAACGACGTCAGCTCTGTCGTGGTGGAGATCGCATCGTCCGCGCAGGAGCAGGCCACCGGGCTTCATCAGGTCAACGCGGCCGTCAACCAGATGGACCAGATAACCCAGCAGAATGCCGCCATGGTCGAGCAGTCCACGGCGGCCAGCCATGCGCTGCTGGGCGAATCCGAAGAACTGGCCAAGCTGATCGGCCAGTTCAGGACCAGCCAGTCCGTGGGCGCGGCCCAGCAACATGTTCCCGCCGCTCGGCCGGCGCGCGCAGTGCCTCAGGCGCAACCGGCCCTGAAGCAGGTCGGTCCCGGCGGAGCCGTCCGCCAACCAACCGTGGAACCGGACGCCGGCTGGGACGAGTTCTGATGGAAAGCCTCATGTCTGAACAACGGCAACCCGAGTCTGGTGACGAGCTCCTGTCGGTGATGGCGGGAGGGCAGGAATTCGCCATCGATATCATGTCCGTTCGCGAGATCCGGGGCTGGGTCGGATCGACCCCTCTTCCGCAGTCGCCGCCCTTCATCAAGGGCGTTGTGAACCTGCGCGGCCTGGTCCTGCCGATTGTCGACCTCCCGATGCGCCTGGGGATGGAGGCCGGCGAACCGACGGCGACCTCGGTGGTGGTCGTGGTCGAAGTCGAAGGGCAGGTTGTCGGACTTCTGGTTGAGGCGGTCTGCGACATCGTCACGGTCACCGACGAAATGCTCCAGCCGGTGCCGAACGTGGGATCGGCGGCGTCAACCGCGGCTGTGGTCGGGCTGCTGACCTTCGACGACAAGATCGTCAGCATCCTGAACCTTGGTCAGGTCATGCCGCCGCGTGACGAACAAGCCCTCGGCGCGGCGGCCTGAAGCCCCCGGAACGCGCCAGATCGACAGGAACAGACCATGAAGAAGATCCTTTTGACCTTTGCGCTCGGCCTCCTGCCGACGGGGCTTGTGGCCTGGGCCGATGATGCGCCCGCGCCTGACAAGGGTGCTTTCACCCTGTTCAATCCGACACCGGACGCCAGTCTGCGCGGGTTCTGTACGGACCGCCCCACGAAATCCACGGGCCCCTGCACGATTGATGCGGGGCATCTGCAGGTCGAGGTCGATCTCGCCGATCGCACGGTCCAGCGCTCGGGCGGCATACGGACACGGACCGACCTGGTCGCGACCCCGACGGTCAAGCTGGGCATCACCAACGGCCTCGATCTGGAACTCAGCCTCGCCCCATCCATCGATGTGGAAACGAGGACGCCGACCCGGACGTCCAGCGTGCAGGGCAGTGGCGACCTCTATCTTCGCGCCAAATACAATCTGGTCGGTGACGATTCCGGCAGTCTGGCCCTTGCCGTCAGCCCCTTCATCAAGATTCCGACAGCCGGACACGCCATCGGAAACGGAAAGGTCGAGGGCGGCGTGGTGGCTCCCATCCAGTATACAACCAAGGACGGCCTCCAGGTTCTGACGGACCCGGAAGTCGACCTCCTCGAAGATGCCGACGGCCGGGGGCGGCACGTCAACATCGTCAATCTCATCAGCGTCACCCGTCCCGTGACGAAGACGGTGTCCGCGTCGGCGGAACTCTGGACAGATACCAATTTCGAGCCGTCCAAGACCGTGGTTCAGGCGTCGTTCGATCTTGGGTTGGCGTGGATCCCCGCGGCCCTCCCGACGTGGCAAGTGGACGGGGGCGTCAATTTCGGGCTGAACCGGTCGACGCCCGTCTCGCAGGTCTATGCGGGACTGTCCCATCGTTTCTGACGCGGCGTAGTTCCAGATAGCCGGAGCCGCGACCAGCGCTCCGGCACGGTCATGTCTCTCCCCGGCACGCCGCAGCCGGTCCGGTCCGCGAGGTCCAGGGGAGGTTGGGCAGTCCGGCGCCAGAGGCGGATCGGGGTGCAGCCTGTTGGTCGAGCATGGCGTGAACGACCGGAGCGGGGAGGACGGATCCGGTTGGACCCGGGCCGGTACCGCTCGTCGGTCGTCAGCCGCCGTGCCCCCAAGGCCGCTCGGCGCCTGGGCCCGGTGACGACCGCTTGCGGAAATTCCGGCCCTCTGTGTCCAGGCGTCAGTTCCGCCGTCGCGGCAAACGCATCCGTCCGAAGCTCGATCCGTTCTCGACAATAATATCGATAGAGATATTCGCGGACAATGTTGCATTGCAGCATGTAAATGTTGCAGCGCATCCAGTTTTTGCTGTGTCGTTGTCCTCATTCCTGCATCCATTGAGATCTCAACAATTTGACCGTCATTGGAGTGTCATCAATTGACGGGTCTTTTTTCTTCCTCAATCATGATGGCACCCAACAAAATGACGAGAAGTCAGGGCGCGTAAACTGAAAAAACAGGGGCGGAAAAATGCTTGGCCGCAACGAGCCGAGCCCAAAGGGAGGAACGAAATTGACCAGACACACCCTCTTCATCACCTGTGCGGCCAGCGTCCTGGCCATGAGTACCGGTGTCGCCCGCGCCGCGGATTCGGCCGCGGCGGCCAAGCCTTCGGACGCGACCCCGGTGACGACCGTGGGCGAGGTCATCGTCACCGCTGAAAAGCGCGACCAGACCATTCAGAAGGCTGCAGTCGCCATCTCGGCCTACACGTCCGAAAAGCGCGACCAGATCGGGATCGATTCGGTCCAGGACATGACCAACTTCACCCCCGGCTTCGTCTACAATACCGGCAACGACCGTGTGACCCTCCGGGGGATCGGCCGCTACACCAACCAGCTGTCCGCGGACTCCAGCGTGGGCGTCTATGAGGACGGGGCCTTCGAGACCTTTACCGTCAAGGCCGGAAACGACTCCATCTTCGTGGATCGGATCGAGGTGCTGCGGGGGCCGCAAGGGACCCTCTATGGCCGGGCGTCGATCGGCGGGGCCGTCAACATCATTTCGCGCAGGCCGACCACGACCTGGTACGCCGAGGCGCGAACCTCGCTGGACAACTACGGGGCCCATGTGGAGGAGGGCGCCATCTCCGGCCCGATCAATGACGACCTGCAGTTCCGGGTCGCCGGTTCCAAGACCGACCAGACGCGGGGCTATTACAAGAACCTGAATGGGGGGCCGAGTGAAGGCCAGGTCCGGGACGAATGGTACCTGGAAGGCCAGCTCCAGGGGACACTGGGCCCGAAGATGGACTTCTGGTTCAAGGGCTTTGGCGGAGAATGGAACGACCGAGGCGGCCAGGCCGGCGGCAAGATCACCAATCAGCGGATCGTGGGTTCGGACGGCAAGACGCTCGTCGCCAATCCCTCCTTTGCGCTCCTGACCGGTAACGGCGGGGGCGGGGAGTTCACCGATGCCCTGGTGCCGGCGCTTGGGGCCTATGCGGCCACAGGCGTCACAAACCTCGTGACGACCAACCCCAGCGGGCTCAATCCCGGCAATTCCAACCTGTTCAACATCTATTCGAACTACCCGCAGGAGGTGAAGCTGCACGCCTATACGGGCGGTGTGTTCAAGCTGAACTACCATGGCAGTGGGTTCGATGTGAAATATATCGGCCAGGTCCAGCACTATGCCTACTTCACCCGCGAGGAATGGGGCGAAGGCGACCAGCTGGCGACCGGGGTCGTGTCCTATACGGATCCGAAGGGCAATTCGATTTCACCGAATTCGGAGCTGTACTACGGGGAAAGCCACTTCTTCTCGACCCACGAGATCAACATCATCTCGACCAACGACTCTCCGTTCCAGT
This sequence comes from uncultured Caulobacterales bacterium, assembly GCA_903874895.1. GTDB lineage: Bacteria > Pseudomonadota > Alphaproteobacteria > Caulobacterales > Caulobacteraceae > CAIMFV01. The sequence continues at coordinate 6,287 of CAIQUG010000231.1, forward strand.
GGGTGATCGGCGCCTATAACTTCAACGAGCACTACCACCAGCCCGAAGCGATCGCCATGCCCGGGCAGACGAGCCTGCTGACCGTGCTCAATTTCAACGGCACACTGGCGGCTCCGAACCCGGACAAGCTGGTCTATCAGACCGTCGCGGACATGGGGGCGGAGACCTTCGCCGGGTTCGCGCAATCCGATTGGCAGGCCACCTCCACGATCAAGGTGACGACGGGCATCCGCTATTCCTACGATGCCAAATGGGGCAACGACCGGGCGCGGATCATCCTGCTGGGACCGTTGTTCGGCCTGCCCAATGTCGGATTCCAGAACCCTCTGTCGTCCCCCGCCACGGCCGGGGCCACGGCTGCCATCCTGGACCCCAAGACCGGCCTCTATACCCGAAAGCTGGGCGGCAACTGGGGTGGGGTGACCGCGACGGCGGGCATGCAGTGGGAGCCGGACCGCTTCACCAACTTCTATGCCAAGTACAGCCGTGGTGCAAAATCAGGCGGCTTCAATTCGGGTTCCGATCTGGCACTCAATGTCAAACAACGGCCCGAGACATCGAATGATTATCAAGTGGGCCTGAAGCACAACTTCTGGAACCAGCTGCAGGTCAATCTCGATCTGTTCTATGACCAGTACTACGACGCCCAGATTCCGATCGGCGTCGCCAATGGAAGCCTCGTGTCCACGGCGATCTACAATATCCCGGAGGCGAAATCCGACGGGGTGGAAATCGAAGCCACCTGGCAGCCCACCCGGGCGCTGCAGTTCATCTTCAGCTATGGGTACAACGACACCGAAATCCTGAGATCGGGATGCGTGATCAACGCGGACGGTGACCCGAACGCCAACCATGTCGGTGCCACGCCCGATCCGAATTGCGCGGTCACCACCGTCGGAAAGCCGCAGAACCTGCATGGCAATCCCCTGCCGAACGCGCCGAAGAACAAGCTGGCGCTGAACGCGAACTACACCATGAACTTCGATCCGGGTTCGCTGTCCCTGTCGGCAACCTATGCCTGGCGGGATGCGCAATACGGTTCGATCTTCGCCACGCCCTACAATCGGGCGCCCGGTTGGGATCAGGTCGATGTGCGGGCCGAGTGGAAGTCGGGTCACTATTCGATCATCGCCTACGGCAAGAACATCTTCGACAATGCGGGCTATCAGGCGGGCCGGGTCGGCAAGCTGCAGGCCAGCGGCGTCTACCTGATCCAGGACGTGCTCAACCCGCCGGCCCTCTACGGGGTCGACCTTCAGTACCGGTTCTAGTGTCAAGCCCTGACGTCTGATGGAAGACGTCAGGGCCGGAATGGCGGTCGGGTCCCTCCGTCCGGCAGTCCGGTGAACCCTGATCCCTGGCGGCGGGCCTCACAGCCCGCCGCCCATTTTTTCCTGAGAGACGCGCGCTGACGGACCCGGGTCGCCGGGGCGGCCGGACCCCGGTTCAGCGTCGCGGTCGGCACCGGTCTCGAGGGTGGCCTCACGGCGCGAGCCCGGGCCCCCGCGATCTCCGTTCCCGAGCGCCGTCAGTCCCGTTCGGCGGCGGCGTCGGTGGCCACGGTGCTGTTGGCCCGAAGCGAGTAGCGCCAGTCCTTCAGGGCGGACAGACGGCGGTTCCCACCGGTTCCGGTCTCGTCCGCATCGGCCTCGGCCACGGTGATCGGCTTCAGCCCCGCCTTGCCCAGAGCCCCGTTCACCTGGGCGAGGTCCCCCTTGGCCAGGGCGTCGAAGCGCTGTTCCAGGCCCGACAGCTGGCCGTCGAGCACGTCCAGATAGGCGGACTGGTAGGCACCCGGGCGGCCCTCATAGCCGTTGATGGCCCCGTACAGGCTGTCCAGATGCTCCCGCAGCCGCTCCTCGCCGGTGATCGCCCCGCCTTCCTTGGTGGCAACGATCTCCTTGCGCAGGGCGTCGGCCATGGCGGCCAGGCCCGCCAGGCGGGCCTTCAGTCCGGCGTCCTTCACCGAGGCGGACGCAGCCTCTGTCCCTGCGCGGACAGACTGGATCTTCTCCACCAGCGCCGACATGCGGTTGAACATGGCCCCGGCCCGCTGGACCGCCGCGAACTGGGCCTTGCGGTCCTCGAGGGTGAAGCCTGCCCGGCGATCCAGGCCGATGGTCAGGGTGTCCGTATGCACCTGCCCCGCCTTGGTGATGCGCACCGTGTAGGTGCCCGGCAGCAGGCGCGGGCCCTGGCTGGCATTGAAGGCCACCTGGGCCGCGGGCGGTGCCTTCGGAGCCGGCGCGCGCATGGACCAGGCAACCCGGTTGACCCCTGGCTTCTTCGAGGCGGGCAGGGTGTCCACCACCTGGCCGGAGGCGTCCAGCACCTCGATCTTCAGCTTGCCGAACAGGGCGCGGGTGGGCTGGTAGTAGGTGATCACGGCACCGGAGGCAGGATTGTCGCCGGTGAACTTGTCATCCCCGCCATTCCAGCCACCATTGGCCTCGATCCGCTGCTGGACCGGCCGGGAGGGCAGGAGCGTCAGGTCGCGCTTCAGCACCTCCGGTGTCAGGCCCTGCAGGGGGGTGACGTCGTCGATGATCCAGATCCCGCGCCCGTGGGTGGCCAGCACCAGGTCGTTGTCCCGGGGATGCTGGGCGATGTCCCGCACGGCCACGGAGGGGAAGTCCCCGCCCTTGAACTCCGCCCAGTGCCCGCCGCCGTCGATGGAGATGAACAGGCCGAGCTCGGTTCCCAGATAGAGGATGTCCGGCCGCTTCAGGTCTTCCTTGATCACATGGGCATAGCCGCGCACGCCGGCTCCGGGCGTGACCAGGGGCGTCCAGGTCCGGCCGAAGTCGGTGGTGCGGTAGAGGTAAGGGGTGAAGTCGCCGAAGGTGTGCCGGTCGAAGGTGGCATAGGCCGTGCCCTCCGCATGACGGCTGGCCTCGACCCAGGAGACCCACGCGGCGGGGGGCAGGCCCTTCACCGCCTTGATGGTGTTGGTCCAGGTCCTGCCGTCGTCCCGGGTGAGCTGGAGATTGCCGTCATCCGTGCCGGCCCAGATCAGGCCGGCCTTCACCGGGCTTTCGGAGATGGCATAGATCGTCGTGTGCATCTCGGCGGCGGAATTGTCGACGGTGATGCCCCCGGACTCCTCCTGCCGCTGCTTGGCCGGATCGTTGGTGGTCAGGTCCGGGGACAGGCGGTCCCAGGTCTGCCCATGGTCGCGGGTCCGGTACAGGTACTGGGCCCCGATATAGAGCGCGGTCTTGTCATGCGGGCTGAGCGCCATGGGCGCGTTCCAGTTGAACCGGAGCTTTTCCAGCTTGTCCGGGCGGGGCTGGATGTCCCGCTGCTCCAGGGTATGGCGATTGACCCGGGCGATGGAGCCGCCTTGCGTCTCCCCGTAGAGGTAGTTTTCCGGGTCCGTGGGGTCCGGATAGACGAAGAAGCCGTCCCCGCCCATGAACGGCTCCCAGCGGCTGTTGGTGATGCCGCCGGGATAGGCGCTGTCCCCCACCCAGTTGGTGTTGTCCTGCAGGCCGCCATAGACCTGGTAGGGGTCCTTCATGTCGAGGCTGACATGGTAGAACTGGGACACGGGCAGGTTGTCGTTGCGGTGCCAGCGGTTGCCGCCGTCGGCGCTATTCCACAGGCCGCCATCGTCGCCGGTGACGATGTGGGCGGTGTTGGTCGGGTCGATCCAGACCTGGTGGTTGTCCCCGTGCATGCCGCTGGCGATGCTGGAGAAGCTCCTGCCCCCGTCCTCGCTGGCGATCAGCTGCAGGTCTCCCTTGAATACCCGGTCGGGGTTCTTCGGGTCCACGGTCAGGTTGGCGAAGTAGAAGGGCCGCCAGACCATGAACTGGCTGCGGTCCCGCTCCGACCAGGTCCGGCCGCCATCGTCGGACCGGAACAGGGCCGAGCGCTGGCTCTCGATCATGGCATAGACGATGTTCGGGTCCGAGGGCGCGACGGTCACGCCGATCCGGCCCAGAGGCCCCGAGGGAAAGCCCTTGTGGGTCTCCGGCGTCTGCCGGGCCCAGGTCCTGCCCCCGTCGGTGGTGACATAGAGGCCGCTGCCCGACGGCTTGTCCGGACCCTCTCCGCCGGAGCGGAAGGTCCAGCCCTTGCGCCGGAAGTCCCAGAGGGAGGCAAACATCCGGTCCGGGTTCTTCGGATCGATGGAGAGGGATGCGCAGCCCGTGGACAGGTTCGGACCCTTGAGGATCTGGTTCCAGGTCACGCCGCCATCGGTGGTCTTGTAGAGGCCCCTGTCCGGGGAGTCGCTCCACAGGCGTCCGGTGACGCAGGCATAGACCGTGTCGGAATGGCGCGGGTCGACGACGATCCTGGCGATCCGCTCGGAATTGGGAAGGCCCATGTTCGTCCAGGTGTCGCCGCCGTCCGTGGTCTTGTAGATGCCGTCGCCGATGGACACGGAGTTGCGGGTCCAGGCCTCCCCGGTCCCGACCCAGTAGGTGTCCGGATGGTTGGGGTCCAGGGTGATGCTGCCGATGGACTGGACCGGCTGCCGGTCGAAGATGGGGGTGAAGGTGGTGCCGCCGTCCCGGGACTTCCACACACCGCCGGAGGCGGCCCCGACGAGCAGCGTGGTCCGGCCGTCGGCCTCGGCCCGGCCGGTCAGGGCGGAGATCCGCCCGGCCATCGCGGCGGAGCCGATGTTGCGGATCCCGAGGCCCGACAGGCTGGGGGCGGCAGCGGCCACCGGCGCGGCGGGCACCTCGGCCGCGCGGGCGAAGGCAAGGGGGGCCAGGCTGACCGCCGCCAAGAGGGCGAGGGTCAGGGCCGGGGTCTGGGCCGGGATCTGGGCCGGGGTCTGGGAACGGATGTCACGGGTCCGGTTGCGGCTCATGGTGGGACGTCCCCTCACTTCTGCACCGCCGGCGGGGTCGCCGGCTGGACGAATTGCGCCGCATCGACGGGGGCGTTCACCTCGATCCTGGAAAGCGTCAGGCGCTGGCGCTGGTGCGAGCCCTTCGGGCCGCTCTCCTGCTCGAAGGGGAACCAGACGCCGGCCACCTTCTCGTAATCACCAAGGTCGGTGACCGAGACGCTCTCCGTCCCCCGCTGCACGGTGCGGGTAACGATCCGCACGGCGAGCCAGGCATCAGGGTCCAGGTACCAGGTCTGGGTGTCGCCGTTCTTCAGCTGGACCCGCAGGGCGTGGGCCGGCGCGCCGTCCACATCCTCCGTCCCCAGATAGGTCACCGTGTTGCCCTTGGCCTGCCAGTCCACGAGGCCGCCTTCGAAATCGGCCTCCTCCTGCAGGCTCTTCACATCGTCGTCGGACAGCTTCTCCGGGTCCTTGCGGCCGCCGAAGGGCTGGATCTGCCAGCCGGCCGCACCGTCGTAGGTCTGCACCGCCGTCAGTCCCTGAAGGGTGATGTTCACCCGGACCTTGCCGCCCCGGACGATGGTTTCGGAATAGATCATGTCCCCGTCAAATCCCGGCGGGCGCAGCCGACCCGCGGACGAGATCGACTTGACGGCGCGCAGGGCCTCAAGACCGCCCCGGGCGGCGATGTGCTTCGCCAGGACGGTGTCCAGGGTCTCCGCCCGGGCAACGCTGGGCCC
>CAIQUG010000232.1 GCA_903874895.1 uncultured Caulobacterales bacterium
CGGCCCAGCGCGCCAACCTGGCCGCCACCCCGCCCGTCAACCGGCTGGCGTCGGAAGACCTCCAGCTGATGGAGGGCAAGGTCCAGCTGGAGGCGCTTCAGGCCCAGCGGCGCTCCATGACCGGCATCTTCAAGCCGGAGAGCGAGAAGATGCGCGCCCTCGACGCCCAGATCGCCAAGCTGCAGGGGATTGCGCCCTCCGACGGCACGATCAACCGGACCGAGACCAACTCCGTCTACGCCTCTCTCCAGTCGGCGGCGAACGAGACGCAAGCCGACCTCAAGGCGGTCACCAATTCGCGGAACCTGCTTGCCAAGCAACTGGCGGACCTTGAAGCCAAGATCGCGAACCGCAGCTCCCTCCAGGGTGAGTATGACGAGCTCGTCCGCCAGTACCAGCTCGCTGACCAGAACTATCGCCAATACCTCCAAGCGGTCCAGGAGGCGCAGATCTCCAACGACCTCAGCCGGCAGAAGATCAGCACCGTGGACGTGATGGACCCCGCGCACGCCTTGCCCGGGCCGGTGGCGCCCAACAAGCCCCTGATCATGATCGGCGGCGCGGTTTCCAGCCTCCTGCTCGCGCTCGCCGCCGCCTATTGCCTTGAAATCTTCGACGAGCGGCTGAATTCGCCGCGGCAGATCGAACTGCTCCTCGGGACGCCGGTCCTCGGGTCCCTGGAGAACTACCCGCTCCGCCGCCTGCCGATGAAGCGGATCGGCGGCAATGTGGTGCCGCTGCAAATGGCGCTGCTGGTGATGGTCCTGGCCGGGACCGTCATGATCGGACGGGCGGCGGCGCAGTCCACGCCCGCCTTCCAGACACCGACGGCGTCTGGCCAGCTCGTCCCCATGATCCGGCCCGGCGGGTGTCCCGCCGGTTACGGGACCTACCGCCCCGTGGGCGGGCCGATCAGCCACCAGACCATCTGCGTGCCCCAGGCCGGACAGAACCGGTTCGCCGGTCAGGTCGACTATGGGGCGCCCCCGCTCGGCACGGCGAACTGCAAGGTCAAGGAAGGCGCCTATGCCTGCGGGATCGGCGCCTCACAGTGCTGCGCGGCCGACCGCGAGAACCCGTGTTTCCCCGGCGCCTACGCCTGCACCGCCGGCGTGGCCTCCGCCGGACAGGTTCGCACGGCGTGCTGCATCAGCCATTAGATCGGGGTAGCGCCCGCCGAGCGGCTTTTGCGGTGACGGGCCAGGGTCGATTCGAAATAGTCGATATATTCCCCCGCCAGGCGCGCCGGCAGATAGCGGGCCGCCGCGTCCACGCAGCGTGCGCTCATCTGGTTGTAGTCGCCGTCGTCCAGGGCGGACGCGCGGGCCATGACCGCCTGGAGCGACCCCGCGTCGTTTCGCGAGAACAGAAACCCGGTCTCTCCATCGGCGATCAGCTCCGGGATGCCCCCCGTCCGGGCGCCGATCACAGGCACGCCGCGGGCGAAGGCCTCGACGACGATGCGACCGAACGGCTCGTTCCAGACGGACGGCACGATCAGGAAGTCGATGGTGTCCAGAAACGCTTCGGACGACACCCAACCGGCAAACCTGACGCCCTCGGGTGACGACGCCTTCAGGCCGGCGACATAGTCATCCTGTCCGGTTCCGGCGACGATCAGGCTGGCAGCCGATGGTGCGCCGGTCCCCCAGGCGCGAAACATCAGCTCCACGCCCTTGTTGGGCGTCAGCATCCCGAGATATCCGAAGCGGCGGCCATGTCCGGCCGTCCGCCGCACGCCGACGGACATGACCGGATCCGGCAGGATGATGGTGGCCCCCGCTTCGGTCTGCGCCGGGAACAGCCCGGCGTCGGAATGCGCATCGAGAATGAAGCGGGTGATGCCGATGACCCCGCTGAGATGGCGCGTGGCATGGCGGCGGCCCGCCGTCGCGACCCGGCATTCGACGCAGGGCGTGGAGCAGTTGGCGCCCTGCCGGAACATGGCGCCCTGCCAGCACAGGAGGTAGTAGCTCCGCAGGATGTGGACGACGGGGATGCCCGCGTCCCGCGCGGCGCGCCACGGCTCTCCGCCGAAATTCTCGATCGTGCTGGTCACGACGATATCGGGACGCCAGGCGTCGATGTCGCGACGCACCGCCGCGCGGGCGCGCGGGTTCCAGTTGTCCCCGGCGTGCCAAACCAGCTTGTCGATGGCGTTGCGACG
>CAIQUG010000233.1 GCA_903874895.1 uncultured Caulobacterales bacterium
AGCCCAGACGGTGAAGCTGCACGAGACGGCGTTTGTCGAGGGCGACATCACCCACGGCCAGCTGTCCATCGATGTGGGCGCCTACTTCCAGGGCCGCTGCCAGCAGTTCCGTCAGGCCCAGACCCAGGCCGCGCCGCAGGCCATGACGTCTTCCAGCCCCTTCGCCCAGGCCCAGGCCACCATGGCCGCGCCGGACTCCGACGGGCACGTGATCGAGTTCGACGGCCACCGCGGCTGAGCCGGCGGCCGGGTTCGCCCGGCCGTGCGCGGTTCGAGACATGCGTCATCCTGAGGCGGGCTGCCAGGCCCGCCTCGAAGGACGCGGGTCCTATCCTGCAGTCTCGTCCCGGGTCGCGCCCACCCGCTGGGCCAGGGCCGCGCCCATGAAGGCGTCCAGATCCCCGTCGAGCACGGCATGGGTGTCCGAGGTCTCCACCCCGGTCCGGAGGTCCTTGACCATCTGATAGGGCTGAAGGACGTAGCTGCGGATCTGGTGACCCCAGCCGATGTCGGTCTTCTGGTCCTCGATCTCCGCCCGGGCCGCCTCGCGCCGCTGCAGTTCCGCCTCGTAGAGCCGGGCGCGGAGCATCTTCCAGGCCCGGTCCCGGTTCTGGTGCTGCGAGCGCTCCGTCTGGCAGGCCACGGCAATGCCCGTGGGAATGTGCGTCAGGCGCACGGCCGAGTCGGTCTTGTTCACGTGCTGTCCGCCGGAGCCGGAGGCACGGTAGGTGTCCACCCGCACATCGGACGGGTCGATCTCGATGACGATCGTGTCGTCCACCACCGGGTAGACCCAGACCGACGCGAAGCTCGTATGGCGCCGGGCATTGGAATCGAACGGCGAGATGCGCACCAGCCGGTGGACGCCCGCCTCGGTCTTCATCCAGCCATAGGCATTGGTGCCCTTGACCTGAAGGGTGCAGGACTTGATCCCCGCGGTCTCGCCCCCGGTCTCTTCGATCACGTCCACGGTCATGCCGTGGGCGTTGGACCAGCGGCTGTACATCCGCATGAGCATCAACGCCCAGTCCGCGGACTCGGTGCCCCCGGCGCCGGAATTGATTTCCACGTAGCAGTCATTGCCGTCGGCCTCGCCGGACAGCAAGGCCTCGAGCTCGGCGCGACCCGCCCGCTCCTTCAGGGCCCGCAGCATGTCCGCGGCCTCGTCGCCAACACCGGCATCGCCCTCCATCTCGGCCATTTCGGCGAGTTCGAGGGCATCGGCGCGCTCGCGCTCCAGCCTGCGCACGGCGTCCACGGCCGAGCCGAGGCGCGTGCGTTCCCGCATCACGGCCTGGGCATCGTCGGGATTGTCCCAGAGGGTCGGGTCCTCGACCCGGGCATTCAGTTCGTCAAGGCGACGTAGGGCAGGGTCCCAGTCAAAGACGCCTCCTGAGCAGCGCGATCGACTGCTCGATGTCCGCCGCAAGGGCTTCGACATCCGCTCTCATGGGTTGGCTCCGATATGGTCCGACAACAGGTCAGGGCGGCGGACATAGGCCGGGCCGCGCCGGATGGCAATGGCGAAGCGTCCACGCGGCCGCCGGAACCGCCTCAGTGCGGGGTGGCGGGATCGCCCAGCATCAGCGGGTGCGCGGCGGCGGAGGCGGCGGCGGCGGCCGGTGTTCCGGCAGCCTCCGGCGGCGGCAGGCGCGGCTCGGTGCCGGGCTGGAAGGCCTCCACATGGCCGCGGATGCTGACCAGCTTGGCCATCTTCGGGGCCTTGAAGTCCTCAGGGGCCATGTTCCGCAGGGTCTCCTGCATGAAGTCTATGAAGATGGGCACGGCGGCATGGGCCCCGGTCTCGCCATTGCCCAGGCTGCGATTATCGTCAAAGCCGACGAAGGTCCCGACCACGAGGCTCGGCGTGTAGCCCACGAACCAGGCGGACCGGAAATCGTTGGTCGTGCCGGTCTTGCCGGCAATGTGGCGACCCAGGCTCGCCACGGCCGCGGCGGTGCCGTTGGTGGTCACACCCTCGAGCATGAGGGTGATCTGATAGGCCGTCACCGGATCCATCACCGGAACGCCCTGAGGCGCCAGCCGCGGCGACTCATCCCCGTTGAAGGGCTGGTCGCAGTGTGGGCAGTCCCGCTTGTCCACCTGCCAGATGGACTGGCCCTGGCGATCCTGCACCATCTCGATCAGATGCGGCTCGATCCGGCGACCGCCATTGGCAAAGGCGGCATAGGCGGCGGTGATCTTGTAGGGGGTGGTCTCTCCCGCCCCCAGTGCCATGGCCAGCACGGGCTGCAGGTCATCCACGACGCCGGCGCGGACGGCCATGTCGCGGATCTTGCGCATGCCCACCTTGTCGGCGATCCGCACGGTCATCTGGTTGCGGGAATAGACGAGGCCGGCGCGGAAGATCGACGGCCCGCCGCTCTCATGCTCGTAATTCTCCGGCGACCAGACCTGACCATTGGCTCCGGCAAAGCTGATCGGCGCGTCCAGCACGATGGAGGCCGGGGTGAACCCGTTCTCCAGGGCCGTGGCATAGACGAAGGGCTTGAAGGACGAGCCCGGCTGCCGCTCCGCCTGGGTGGCGCGGTTGAACTTGGACAGGGAGAAGCTGTAGCCACCAACCATGGCGAGCACCCGGCCGCTGCGGGGATCCAGCGCCACGAGGGCACCATTGACGAGGGGCACCTGGCGCAGGCCGTAGGTCCGGCCATTCCCCGTCGGCTCCACGAACACCAGGTCGCCGACCGCCAGACCCTTGCCCTGCTTGGCCCAGACCACGTCGGCGGATTCAAGTTCCCCCTCGCCGCCCTGGGGCAGGCGCACATGGGCCGCACCACCGCCCACGCGGTCGATCACCGCCGCCCGCCAGGCCCGGCGCTCCGACGCCGGCGACTTGGACAGGGCTTCCTTCTCCCAGCCGGACTTCAGGTCCACATGCTCCAGAGCACCTCGCCAGCCATGGCGGCGGTCATAGGCCTCGAGCCCCTTCATCAGCGAGATGCGGGCCTGGGTCTGCAGGCGGCTGTCGAGGGTGGTGCGCATGTAGAGCCCGCCCTCCTCCGACTTCTTGCCCACGGCGGCCTCGGCCCGCTGGCGGACCTCCTCCATGAAGTAGTCGGCGTCGCGGTAGTGGGTCCGCTCGGGGCGCAGCTGGACGTGCAGGTCCTCGCGCATGGCCGCCTCCGCCTGCGGACGGGTGACGAAGCCCTCCTCCGCCATCTGCGACAGCACCCAGTTGCGGCGGCGAAGAGCCTCGGTCCGGTGTCGGATCGGGTCGTAGTTGGAAGGCCCCTTGGGCAGGCTGGCCAGATAGGCCATCTCCGACAGGCTGAGCTCGCTCATGGCCTTGCCGAAATAGTTGTAGGCCGCCGCCCCCACGCCGAAGGACCGGTAGCCCAGCCAGATCTCGTTCAGATAAAGTTCGAGGATCCGGGTCTTGGGCAGGGTCTCCTCGATCCGGCGGGCAAGGATCGCCTCCTTGATCTTGCGCCCGAAACTGTGCTCCCCCGTCAGCAGGATGTTCTTGGCCACCTGCTGGGTGATGGTGGAGCCGCCCTGCAGCTTGCGGCCCCGCAGGACATTGAAGGCGTCCCGGCTCATGGCCCGGGTCAGGCCGGCCAGATCGATGCCCCCGTGTTCGAAGAACTTCCGGTCCTCGGCGGCGAGGAAGGAGCGCACCAGGAGCGGCGGCACCTGGTCGTAGGGGGCGAAGATGCGCCGCTCCTTGCCGATCTCGCCGATCAGGGTGCCGTCCCAGGCATAGACCCGGGTGGAGGTGGGCGGACGATAGTCCCCCAGCTGGGCGGCATCGGGCAGGTCATGGAACAGCCAGGCCGCGTAGACGGACAGCACGACGCCCGCAACGGCGATCAGGCTCAGACAGGCCACACCTGCGATCGCCACCCATCGTCCTGCAGACTTCAACGAGCCCCCCTTCGCACCCGGCCGACGACCGGATGCCCCGATCCTTCGCAGCAAGTGCGCTTAACACTCAGAGGAATCCGGCTTCCGACGTCCGCCGTCAAGCCTCGATCCGGCCCGCGGTGGAGCAGACCTCAGCGCGTGGCCAGCCGGGAGGGACGGGTGAAGTAGCTGTCGATGGCGTCCGTGATCGAATCTGCCAGGGCTTTGCGGTCGTCCGGCGACTGAAGTCGTTGTTCGTCAACGGGATTGGTGATGAAGCCCATCTCCAGCAGCACCGCCGGAACGTCGGGGGCCAGCAGCACGGCGAAATTCGCGTCCCTGTGGCTCCGGCGCAGCAGGTCGACCTTGCCGCTCATCCGGTCGAGCAGCAGATTGGCGAAGGTCGAGGACTGGTTGGTGGTCTCCCGCTGGGTCAGGTCGAGGAGGATTCGGTTCACCGACGGATCCCGGGAGGGGGTGGCGATGTTGACGAACCAGTCGCCGTTGCGGGCCATCACCTGCCGCGCGGCCCGGTCGGCCCCCTTCTCGGACAGGGTGTAGACCGTCGCTCCGTGCAGGGTCGGGTCGGCGATGGAGTTCACGTGGAGGGAGATGAACAGGTCCGCATGCTCCCGCCGGGCGATCTGCATGCGCTGGTCCAGCGGGATGAACACGTCGCTGTCACGGGTCAGCACCACCTGGTAGTGGCCGGTCCGCATCAGCGCCGCCTTCAGGTCCCGGGCGGAGGCCAGGGCGATGTCCTTTTCCGCGACGTCCGGGCCCATGGTGCCGGGATCCTTGCCCCCGTGGCCGGGGTCGATGACGATCACCGGATGCCCATGGATCGACGGCGGCGGTGCGGTCAGCACCTGCTGGGCGACCCGGGTCGGCGTCGGCGAAGCAGAGGCGGGCTGCGCACCCCGCAGGTCGGTCCGGATCACCGGCGGCGCAGCCGGGGCCGCGGCATCCCGGGCGAAGTCGATCACGTAGCGATAGACCTTGATCCCGTCATCCGGGGGCAGCAGGAACCGCCGCTTGATCACGCTGGCCTGCTGGAAATCCACATTCAGATGGGCGTCGCCGCCCCCCTGGGTCACCGACCATGCCTTCAGGCGCCCCTGACCGGTTCCGCTCATCCCGTCCCCGCTGGGACCGGACGCGGCCCGGGCATTGGGCAGGGCGATCACGATATGTTGTGAGGCGGTACCGGCGTCACCCATCAGTCGGGCGCTGGCCGGCTGGTCCATCTCCACCACCAGGCGGGTCTCATCCCCGTTCTCGCCGACCCTGACCTTCAGGATGGCCGACGTGCCCGCCGTGTAGCGCGCCACAGCCGCGGTCGCCGCGGCCGCGCCACCAAGGCCCACAAGCACCAGCGCCGCCAGGGCCAGTCGGACCTGCGGGCGCATCGGCCGGGGTGCCGACACCTTGCGATTCTCGGAGGGGGGCGTTTCCCTATCCACGGCAGGCACGATCCTCATGCGGGCGATATAGGCCGACATCCACCACGATCGTTGGTAAAAAACCCTTAAGACCCCGTCCGCCTGTCCATTTTGAGCCGTGCGCGGAGGGACGGAACGCTTTTCTTTTTCCATGGCGTGTTGCACAGTGACACTTGCGCATGAGGTTCGCGCCCCGCCCCTCTGTCTGGAGGCGGATTGTGGACCGCGCAGTTGCGCCCTTCCCGGAAATTCCTTTCGGGTCGGGCCACATCATCCGATCCGCGCTCCCATGCGCGTCAAGGAAAACAACCCAATGGCCCGGTTCGCCTGCGCCCTCTCTCGCCCCTTTTCCGCGTGGCCTTCGCCGCGCCGAGGCGAGCCTGTGCGCGCGACCATTCAACCCCGGCCCCCTGGCGTGACGCCAGGCGAGCGCCGCAAGGACCGCTTTGATGACCAAGACTATGTTGATCGACGCCGCGCACGCCGAAGAGACGCGTGTTGTGGTGGTGGACGGAAACCGGATTGAGGAACTTGACTTTGAAAGTTCGTCCCGCAAGCAGCTCCGGGGCAATATCTATCTCGCCAAGGTCACCCGCGTAGAACCCAGCCTGCAGGCCGCGTTCATCGAATACGGCGGCAATCGCCACGGGTTCCTCGCCTTCAACGAGATCCATCCGGACTACTATCAGATCCCCGTCGCCGACCGGGAAGCCCTCCTCCGTGAAGAAGCCGAAGAAGAGGACGAGCCGCCGCCCCGTCGCCGGAGCCGCTCTCGCGCCGCGTCCGCCGATGACAGCGAGACGGTGACCGAGGACGAGGACAATGTCGGCCGGGATGACGACGACGACGACGATGTGATGGAGGAGGAGGTCGAGCGCCGCCGCCGCCGTCTCATGCGTCGCTACAAGATCCAGGAAGTCATCAAGCGTCGGCAGATCATGCTGGTGCAGGTCGTCAAGGAAGAGCGCGGCAACAAGGGCGCGGCCCTCACCACCTATCTCTCCCTCGCCGGTCGCTATGGCGTGCTGATGCCCAACACCGCCCGGGGCGGCGGGATCAGCCGCAAGATCACCGTGGCCGCCGACCGCAAGCGCCTGAAGAGCGCGATCCAGTCCCTGGACGTGCCGCAGGGCATGGGGCTGATCGTGCGGACCGCCGGGGCCTCGCGCACCAAGGCCGAGATCAAGCGCGACTACGAATACCTCCTCCGCCTCTGGGAAAGCATCCGCGAACAGACCCTGAAGTCCATCGCGCCGGCGCTGATCTACGAGGAAGAGGACCTGGTCAAGCGCGCCCTGCGGGACATGTTCGACAAGGACATCGACACCATCCAGGTGGAGGGCGACGCCGGCTATCGCGAGGCCCGCGACTTCATGCGGATGATCATGCCCTCCCAGGCCAAGAAGATCGTCC
>CAIQUG010000234.1 GCA_903874895.1 uncultured Caulobacterales bacterium
ACATGGCCGGCTGGTTCTGCCCAGAGTTCCACTTGCGCCGCTCAGTAGACGCCGGCGTCGTGACGCGGTCACGCGGTTGAGTTAGGGGACAATCCATGACGCGAATTACTCCCCCTCTCCCTCTCCCCCTCGCCCTCCTCATCCTCGGCCTCGTGGCCCTCCTCGCGGGGCCGTCGCGGGCGCACGCGTGGGGACAGGAGGGGCACGCCGTCACCGCGCGCATCGCCGAGCACTACCTGACGGCGACGGCGCGGGCGAAGCTCGGTGCCCTCCTCGCCAGCGACACCGACACCCTCACCGCTCCGGACTTCGCGAGCCGGGCGGCGTGGGCGGATAGTTACCGCAATAGCCACCGGGAGACGTCACTCTGGCACTACGTCGATGTGGAGATCGACAGCCCAGACCCCGCGGGGGCGTGCTTCGGCTTCCCGTCTCTGAGCCCCGGCCAGGCCGCGAGCGCCGGCCCCGCGCGCGACTGCGTCGTCAACAAGATCGTGGAGTTTGAGGCCGAGCTGCGGGACCCCGCGACGCCCGCGCCGGAGCGCCTCATGGCTCTGAAGTTCCTCATTCACTTCATCGGGGATGTGCACCAGCCCCTCCACGGTGCCGACCACGATGACCGGGGTGGAAACTGCGTCGCGGTCCTGACCTCGCCCGACGCCGCGCCGTCGAACCTCCACGCCTACTGGGATAGCGCCGTCGTCTCGCGGCTTGGCAGGAGCCCGGATGCGGTTGCGGCCAGCCTCATCGCCAAGATCACACCACGTGACGTCGCCACGTGGACACCCCGGGGCAGGATCACACGCGGGGCCGTCCTCGAGTGGGCGGCGGGCTCCCTGGCTGTCGCCAAGAGCTCAGCCTACGACCTTCCCGAGAGACCCAACTGCGCGGCGCACGCAGCCCCGGAACTCCTGACGGCAGCGTACCAGGCGAAGGCTGAGGCAGCAGCTTCCGTCAGCCTCGAGCAGGCTGGCGTCCGGCTCGCGGCGGCGCTCAATGAGGCGCTCAAGTGATTTAGACTGGTGGCGCATTCACGCAACGTTCGGCTCCCCGCGTGGCTTTTACCAAACCCATCGCACGAAGACGCGACACGTTGTGAGCACTCGTCGGGCCGCCAATCAGGCGATTGGGTAGGGCCGCCGAGCCGGCCGCCCGGCGAGGGCCTTCGCGTCGCCCTGCGCTTCCTCGTCCGCGAAGTCCCGGAGGGGCACCAGTATACCCTCCCGGACATTGATCTGGAGGTGCGCGATCGCATCCAGAATGATCGGCCGGCGCCGAAGCTTAGGGGGCGCGACCGCTCCATTGGTCCACCGGCTGACGGTCGTCGGCTGGTAGCCGTGCCGCTCCGCGAACGCGGTCTGGTTCCCGCCCAACGCCATGATCAGCCACATGATGTGGTGGAAGTTTCGGCGATCCGAGAGATCGATTGTGCTGGCAGTCCGGGTCAAGTCATCCAGCCAACGGCGGTGCATCAGACGCCCCGGCGGCTCCGACGGAAGTTCTGCGTCATCAGCTTGGCCCGCGGCGTCTCTCCGAGAGCTCAACGAATTGGCCATCCTCACACTCCGAAAGACCCTGATTTGCGGTTCTTTACGACCGCCCGCGAAAAAACGCAACATAATGCGATATCAGAAAAATATCGATTATTGACGATGCGCCTGTTTGGCGCGATTATTCCCCTGTTGAGGATATCCGGTAGGCGGTCAAGCGAACGCCGATACCTGTTCCCGCGGTACGACGAAGGCCACTCTTGCAAGGGGGGTACCATGTCAATGATTGACCAGGACGGCGGCCGGGTCGTGGCTCTGCATCCGATCTTCACGCTCCGGCGCGTCGTCAGCGCGCAGGCGACAGACGACCTGTCGGTCGTCTGTCGCGACATTCAGGCGTTTGTGTCCGCGCACGGGGATGAGAACCTGATCGCGCGAAGCGACGTCAGCCTGCTGGACCACATGCAGCGTGGCGAGCTCATCCTGGTCTACGAGGGGGTCAGGGCCCGGAGTAAACTGATTGGCGTGTGCCTCTGCCTGGTCAGCCAAAATCTGAGCCCGGCCTTTGAATTGGCCTACACGGCGATTGACCGGAACTTCCGGGGTCGGGGCCTGGCGCGCCTCGCGGCGTCCGCGGCCCTCGTCGGGCACTTGATCAATGTCTCGACAATCGAGGGCATTGTTCTGGCCTGCCGCCCCGGAAACGTGGCCTGCCGGCGGGCGGCTGAGAAGCTCGGGGTCGAATTCTGCTCCGCCTCCGACATCTATTCCCTCGTTCCGCGCCTGAAGTCGCATATAGAATTCCACCGTCATCACCACCACATTCGCCACTGGGCGGAGGAGCCGCTGCTGGGACTGGTTCAGCCTCAAGCTGTTCGGGACGGAGCCTGGAACCTGCTGGGTGCCGACGCGCCCTCCGGGCTCGCGTGGAGCCGCGGCGGCCGCATCTTCCTCGAGGGCGAGTGGCACTTGACCCCGGACCGCGACGCGACGCGTAACCAGTTGCGGGAAATTGCGGAGGGCCGCACGCCCCGGGTGAGGTTGTGGGACGACCCGCCGCGGGTCGGCCGCTGCGCCTGACGGTCCCATCTCGTTGTTCAATGTGACGACGCGCGGGCGATCGAGCCGCCCGCGCGTTTCTTCATTTTAGCCAAGCCATGACGAGACCCGAGCCCCAAGCGGGCAGAGCACGCGCTTGTGAATGCGCACGCTTACATCGATAATTGCGAAAACGCATTTTAATGGCATATTGATCCTTGTCGCAATAATGCGAGAAAGGAAGGTGCCGCAGTGGATTTTGATTCGCTATTCGAGAAGCTAGTCCGCTTTCTAGCCGCCCGGGATGAGATAAATCGGGATCTGTACAAGGGCGCAGGTGCCATGGAGCACTTCCGGGCTGGCTACGACTTCGCGCACAAGCAGCACCGGGCCCAGGCGAGGACGGCGCTGATCTCGGTGGCCCTCACGGTCGCGATCCTTGGGGCCGCCGCCCTGATATACGGGGTCGGGACGGGTCACATGCCTCAAATCGTGGGGTCTCTCATCGGGTATCCGCCAATCTGCGGCTCCAGACGGGCGAACAGGCCGTCAGTCTGGAGAATGTCAGGTCAAGGCAGCCTTGACACTCGACCGGTTGCGCTAGCTGATGTGCGCAGGGATTTAATTTTGGGGGGTAAGAGCCTATGCAGGCGGGGTCGCGGCTGATGTCGTCTGTGTTCCTGGCTGCCCTCCTCATTGGCTCGGGGTGTTCGAAACCGAACTCTGCTCGACAAGATGCAGAAATCGCCCATGGCTCCACCATCGACCACAAAGCTTCTGAAGCGGTCACGATGCTCGTTCAGAGCGACGTTGATGCCATACCAGCGGCGATTCAAACGTTGCTGACGCAGGTGGCGGCTGCGGGGC
>CAIQUG010000235.1 GCA_903874895.1 uncultured Caulobacterales bacterium
CAGGTGGAGGCGGACCTGGCCGCCGGGGATGTGCGCCTCACCATGGGGGGCGAGCCGACCTTCGTGTCCGTGGACGATTTCGAATCGGCGGAGTGGAACACGGCGGCGTCGGGTCCCACCAAGCCGGTGATCGCCGGTCAGCTGATGCAGCGTCTTCGGGACCGTTTCGGTCCGGGCGGGATGCTGCACCACGGCCAGGGCAAGTGGTATCCGGGGGAGCCGCTGCCCCGCTGGGCGCTCGGCCTCTACTGGCGCAAGGACGGTCGCCCGGTCTGGCGCGGCGGTGGGGACGTGCCGGTCAGGCGCCGCACCCCGAGGCCGGCCGACGGCCTTGCCCTCCTGCAGCGGCTGGCGGCCCGGCTCGGCGTCGATCCGGCGCACATCCTGCCCGCGCGGGAAGATCCGCTGCACTGGATCAAGGTGGAGGGCGACCTGCCGGAGGGGGTGAGCTTCGACGAGGCCGAACTCGACGGGGCCTTCACCCGGGATACCCTGCGCAAGGCCATGGAAGGGGGACTGTCCAAGGCGGTCGGCCACGTCCTGCCGCTGCGCAAGTCCCTCGCCCGGCGGGAGGGGGAGGGGTGGCTGAGCGAGGCCTGGCGGTTCCGTCGGGGCCAGATGTTCCTGCTGCCGGGGGATTCCCCGGTGGGCCTGCGCCTGCCACTGGGCGGGCTGCCGCCGGTGGCACCGGACGACTATCCCTATATCGTCAGTCCCGATCCCTTCGAGGATCGCGGGCCCCTGCCGGACTTCGACGGGATTTACGGCCGTGCCACACCGGCCCGAGCCAAGTCTGTCCGCGCGAGCCGGGCCGCCCGGGCACCCGTCGTGCGCACCGCCCTGTCGGTGCAGGTGCGGGACGACTGGGTCTATGTCTTCATGCCCCCGGTGGCGACGGCGGACGACTATTTCGAGCTGGTCGCCGAGATCGAGATGGCGGCGGAGGGCCTGCCCCTGCGGCTGGAGGGCTACACCCCGCCTGACGACGCCCGGGTGGCGGTGCTGAAGGTGACGCCGGACCCCGGCGTGATCGAGGTGAATGTCCATCCCGCCGCCAGCTGGGACCAGGCGGTGGCCATCACGACCGGCGTCTACGAGGATGCCCGGGCGTGTCGCCTGGGGGCCGACAAGTTCATGATCGACGGCCGCCACACCGGTACCGGGGGCGGGGCCCATGTGGTGATGGGGGCGGCCAATCCCGCCGATTCGCCCTTCCTGCGCCGACCGGACGTGCTGAAGAGCCTGCTCCTCTATTGGCAGCGTCATCCGTCCCTGTCCTATTTGTTCTCCGGCCTGTTCATCGGCCCCACCAGCCAGGCCCCCCGGGTGGACGAGGCCCGGCACGACACCCTCTACGAGCTGGACATCGCCCTGGCCCACATGCCGGCACCGCCGGAGCTGGGCGGGGAGGGGGATGCGCCGCCGCCCTGGCTGGTGGACCGGCTGTTGCGCAACCTGCTGACCGACGTGGCGGGCAACACCCACCGCAGCGAGATCTGCATCGACAAGCTCTATTCTCCTGACGGGCCCACCGGCCGGCTGGGGCTTCTGGAGATGCGCGGGTTCGAGATGCCGCCGGACGCGCGGATGAATCTTGCCCAGCAGCTGCTGATCCGCGCACTCGTCGCCCATGTCTGGAAGACACCGCAGGACGGGCCGCTGGTCCGCTGGGGCACGGCCCTGCACGACCGATTCATGCTGGAGCACTATGTGTGGGCCGACCTGCAGGACGTGCTGGCCGACCTGACAGCGGCGGGATACCCGTTCCGTACGGACTGGTTCGAGGCCCAGCGCGCCTTCCGTTTCCCCGTGCACGGAGAAGTCCACTATGGCGGAGTCGGCCTCGAGATCCGCCACGCGCTGGAGCCCTGGCACGTGACCGGCGAGGAGAACACCGGCGGCGGGACCGTGCGCTTCGTCGACAGCTCGGTGGAGCGGCTCCAGGTCAAGGCCAACGGCTTCAATCCGGCGCGGCATGTCATCACCTGCAACGGCCGGGCTGTGCCCATGACCCCCACCGGCGTGTCGCTGGAGGCCGTGGCCGGCGTGCGCTTCAAGGCCTGGAAGCTGCCCAGCGGCCTGCACCCGACCCTGCCGGTGAACGCGCCCCTGACCTTCGACATCCTCGACCGGGCGAACCAGCGGTCCCTCGGCGGGTGCGTGTATTCGGTCGCGCATCCCGGCGGGCGCAGCTATGATACGTTTCCTGTCAATTCCTATGAGGCGGAGGCGCGGCGCAAGGCCCGGTTCCAGTCCCATGGCCACAGCCCCGGCCGGGTGACGCCCCCGCCCCCCGAGCCGCTTGGAGAGTTCCCCACGACCCTCGACCTCCGGACCCGCAGCCCCGCGCGCGCCTCCCATGGTCACTGACCGAAGGGGCGCCAGCGCCGCGCAGAAAGCCGATCTGGACGCTGCCGCCGCGCAGCGCCTGTCCGGCTGGCTGCGGGACTACCGGCCGCTGCCGGGGATTCCGGACGAGCTGCTGGATGCGACCGGGCGGCCGCGGGACCACTGGCTGAACTTCCTCGGTCACTTCGCGGAGTATCCGGACCAGGAGTTCCGCAGCCGGTTCAGCCTTGCCACCCGGCACATCCGCGACACCGGCGTCTCCTATCGCATCTACGGGGAGGAGACGGAGCGCACCTGGCCGCTGAGCCCCTTGCCCCTGATCCTGACCGAAGCCGACTGGTCCCAGATTGTCGAGGGGGTGGAGCAGCGCGCCAATCTGATGGAAGCCATCCTGCGGGACGTCTACGGGGCCGGCTCGCTCGTGTCCAACGGGGCCCTGCCGGCGGCGGCGCTGACGGGCAGCCCGGACTTCCTGCGGTCCATGCAGGGGGTGAAGCCGCCCGGCGACCGCTACCTGCAGCTCTATGCCGCCGACCTCGGCCGGGGTCCGGACGGGCGCTGGTGGGTGCTGGACGACCGGGCCCAGGCCCCGTCGGGCGCGGGCTATGCCCTGGAGAACCGGCTGGTGCTGTCCCGGGCCTTCCCCAATCTCTACAACACCATGAACGTTCAGCGGCTGGCCAGGTTCTTCGACGATCTGCGCAAGGGCCTGGCCGCCACCGCCGGACGGGCCGATCCGCGCATCTGCCTTCTGAGTCCCGGCCCCTACAGCGAGACCTATTTCGAACAGGCGCACCTGGCCCGCTATCTCGGCCTCTTGCTGGTGGAGGGGGAGGACCTGGTGGTCCGCCAGGGCAAGGTCTATGTCCGCACCATCGAGGGGCTGAAGCGGGCGGACGTGATCCTGCGCCGGGTGGATGCCGACTTCATCGATCCACTGGAACTGAACAGCGCCTCCCAGCTCGGCACCCCGGGCATGATGGATGCCGTGCGGTCCGGTGGCGTGGCGGTGGTCAACATGCCGGGCTCCGGCGTGCTGGAGTCCAAGGCCCTGCTGGGCTTCATGCCCATGCTCTGCCGCCGCCTGCTGGGCGAAGACCTGAAGATGCCGAACGTCGCCACCTGGTGGTGCGGCCAGCCCCGGGAACGCGCCCTTGTGGAGGACCGGCTGGATGATCTGGCCATCGCATCGGCCTTCAACACCACCGGCGTCGAGCAGCTGTTCTCCAGCCCGCGGATGCTCGCCGACCTGGACGCGACCCAGCGGGACGCCCTGCTGGCCCGGCTGAAGGATCGCCCGGGCGACGTGGTGGGCCAGGAGGTGGTGCGCCTGTCGACCACGCCCGTGCTCCGCGACGGTCGGCTGGAGGCGGCACCGTTCGTCCTGCGGGTCTATGCCGCGGCGACCCCGGACGGACTGAAGATCATGCCCGGCGGCTTCTGCCGCACCGCCCTGAAGCCCGACGCCCGGGCCATCTCCATGGGGGAGGGGGCCCAGAGCGCCGACGTCTGGGTGCTGGGTGAGCGGCCGGTGGAGCGCGTGACCCTGCTGTCCGGGGCCGACGACGTGAAGGTGCGGCGCATCCAGGGCCGCCTGCCCAGCCGTGCCGCGGACAATCTCTACTGGCTCGGCCGGTATCTCGAGCGGGCAGAGGCGACCCTGCGCCTTGTCCGCAGCCTGTGTGCCAGCCTGATGGATTCCGAGCAGGCCCTGCATGCCAGCGGCGAGACCCTGGCCTGCCTGCAGAAGCTGCTGATCGACTGGGGCGCCCTCGACAAGGAGGCCCTGGGCGGCCGGGCCCTCGACGCGGCCCGGGACACGCTGCACGACGAGGCCGCCTATGGTTCGGTGATCCATCTGGTCCGCGCGGCCCGGCGCACGGCGTCGAGCATGCGCGAGCGCCTGTCCTCGGACTTCTGGTCTCTGCTCCTCGACCTGGAAAACGTGCTTGTGGACGGGGCGCGCCAGACCGTGTCGGAAGCCGCCGCACTCGGCCAGGCGGAGCAGGCCCTGCAGCGGCTGGCGGCGCTGGCCGGCCTGGCGCAGGAGAACATGAACCGGGGGGCCGGCTGGCGCTTCCTGGACATGGGTCGGCGGATCGAGCGGGCCATCAACACCTGCCGTTTTGTCCGGACCCTGGCACACAAGGGGGCCACGACGGACGATCTGGACCTGCTGCTGGACCTCGCCGACAGCCAGATCACCTATCGCGCCCGCTATCTTGTGGGGCTGGCCATGACGCCCGTAAAGGACATGGTGGTCCTGGATCCCTTCAACACCCGGTCCATCGCCTTCCAGATCTTCGCGGTGAAGGAGCACCTCTCGGCCCTCCCGACCCTGGTGGAGGACGGCATGATGGAGGAACCGCGGCGCATCACCCTGTCCCTGGCGACCCGGGTGGAGATCGAGGAGGCCCAGCGCCTGGACACGCCGGTGATCCTCGGGCTGGAGCAGGACCTCCTGCGCCTGTCCACCGCCGTGGCGGATCGCTACTTCCTGCAGGGTGCCAATGCGACGCCGAACGTGAAGATGGCAGGTCTGGCGTGATCTATCAGCTGCGCCACCGCACCACCTACAAGTACGACGCACCGGTGACCTTCGCCCAGTGCGTGCTGCGTCTGACCCCTGCCTCGTCGCCGACCCAGACCGTGCTGTCGGCGGAGGTGGCCATCACTCCCAAGCCGTCCCGCACCCAGAAGCAGGAAGGTCCCTTCGGCGAGCGGATGCTGAAGGTGCTGATCGACCAGCCCCACACCACCCTGGTGATCGAGGCCCGGTCCCGTATCGACGTGCATGCCGCCCTGGACCTGCCCCTGTTTGCCAGCCAGCCGTGGGAGCTGATCCGCGGCCGCAGCTTCGAGAGCAGCGATCTCAGCCCAAGGGGACCGGCCTGCTACCTCTATCCCACCCCGCGCACACCCCTGTCGCCGGTGATCACGGACTATGCCCGACAGAGCTTCCGGCCCGGCCGGCCGATCATCGAGGCGGCGTCCGAGCTGATGGCCCGCATCCGGGACGAGTTCCGCTATGACGCGAAGGCTACGGATGTCTCAACCTCGGCGGAGGAGGCCTTCGCCGCCCGCCGCGGGGTCTGCCAGGACTTCAGCCACATCATGATCTGCGGCCTGCGGGGGCTGGGCCTGCCCGCCGCCTATGTCAGCGGGTATCTGCGCACCCTGCCGCCGCCGGGGCAGAAGCGGCTGCAGGGGGCCGACGCCACCCACGCCTGGGTTGCGCTCTGGTGCGGCGAGGACCGGGGCTGGGTCGGTTTCGATCCCACCAACAATCTCGTGGCCCAGAACGACCACGTGGTGCTGGCCGTGGGACGCGACTATTCCGACGTGGCGCCGATCAAGGGACTGATCCTGACCCCCGGTGACCAGAGCCTCAAGGTCGAGGTGGACGTGATCCCGGAAGCCGCGCCCGTCCACTGATCAAGGCGGTTGACGCCCCCTCGGTCCGCTGGTCTGTTCAGCCGCAACGAACAAGACCGGAGGACGCCATGAAGCTCTACAATTCCATCGGACCGAACCCCCGCGTGGTGCGGATGTTCGCGGCCGAGAAGGGTCTGTCGATCCCGGTGACGGAGATCGACCTGCTGGCCGGCGAGAACCGGCGCGAGGGCTACGGCGCCGTGAATCCCCACGGCACCACCCCGGCCCTCGAGATCGAGAGCGGCAGCCACATCGCCGAGATCACCGTGATCTGCGAATATCTCGAGGAACTGCACCCGACCCCCGCCCTGATCGGCGAGACGCCCATGCAGCGGGCCGAGACCCGCATGTGGACCCGGCGGATCGATCTCAACATCTGCGAGCCGATGACCAACGGCTTCCGCGCCACGGAGGGCCGGGCCCTGTTCGCCCCGCGCATCAAGCTGGTGGGCGAGGCCGGCGGGGCCGAGCTGAAGGCCATCGCCAAGGACCGGCTGCTGTGGCTGGACGGGCTGATGGGGAAGCGGGACTATGTGTGCGGCGACCGCTTCAGCCTCGCCGACATCCTGCTGTTCTGCTTCCTGGACTTCGGTGCCTCCGTCGGCCAGCCGCTGCCGGACGAGGCCATATGGGTCAAGGGCTGGTTCGAGCGGGTGAAGGCCCGGGCCAGCACCGCGGCGTGATCGACGGACGGGACTTGCGTCTCATTCGACCCGTTCGACGGCCAGGATCTCCACCTCCGCGCCCATGACCTGGACCGTGTCGCCCACGGCACGACCCAGCACGGCCCTGGCGACGGGAGAGACGTAGGAGATCGCGCCCCTGGCCGGGTCGGCCTCGTCCTCGCCGACGATGCGGAATACCTGGCGGCGCCCATCCTCGCGGTCCAGCGTGACCCGGCGGCCGAATACCACGCGGTCGTCCGGTCCGTCGGCAGCCACCAGCTGCGCCGAGGCGCGACGGGCCGTGAAATACCGCAGGTCGCGGGTGGCGCGGGCCATGGCCGTTCGGTCGGCGCTGACCCCGCCCTCCGCCTGGGCGGCGTTATAGGCGGCGCGGGCCTCTGCCACGGCGAGGTCAAGGGCCGCGAGGCCTGATGGGGTGACGAGGTTCGGGTGCGGCGAGATCGGCCGGTCCGGCAGGTTTGCGGCCTGGGCCTCGGCGTCTTCCTCGCGGGTGAAGGCTACGCTCATGGCGATTCCTGTCCAGTTTCTGGCCGCGAAGACTGTCCGTGTACGCCCTGACGGATCTGACGGCGAGGGACAAGACGCCAGAATTCCCCGGATCGCAACCTCTGCGCAGAGGTTGTTCTTCCGCCCCAATCCTGACAAACACGCGGGCGCCGCGCACTGCGGCGATCGCTGGAGTGCCCCATGACGCGTGAGCCGGAGCGCCGGACCTTCTACACGCTGGACGGATTGAGAGCGGTGGGTGCCTTTCTGGTGGTGATGCGCCACGTGCCCTTCCTGTTCGGCCCGATCGCCGTGCCGGAAAGCTTCCTGGCCGTGGACCTGTTCTATCTGGTCAGCGGATTCGTCGTCGCCCACGCCTATCGTGACCGACTGGCGGCGGGCGGGTTCGTCTGGACCTTCGTCAAGACCCGGCTGATCCGGCTCTACCCCCTTTATGCCTGTGGCCTGATCCTGGGGATCATGGCCGCGGTCCTGTCCATCGTCACCGACCCGGCCGGGTGGTGGACGCCGTCCAAGCTGGTGATCGCCATCACCACGGGCCTGTTCATGATTCCCTTCATGCCGGGATTGCCCGCCAACGGCTCGTCCCTCGACGGTCCCACCTGGACGCTGGTGCCGGAGCTGGTGGCGAACTTCGCCTATGCCCTGCTGATCCGTCGCCTGACCCTCCCGGTGCTGGCGGCCATCATCCTGGTCAGTGGCGCGGGCGTGGTGTTCGCCGAATTTCATTACCAGACCCTGGATGTGGGCTTCGGGGCGACCCAGCAGTGGGCGGCCCTCGCCCGGGTCGGCTTTTCCTTCTTCACGGGCGTTGTGGTGTTCCGGCTGGTGGGACATCACCAGACGCATGCGACCTGGGCCTCGTGGGGGATCGTGCTCCTGATGACCGTTGCCCTGGCCTGGAGCCCGACGGACGCCCAGAAGCCGTGGTTCGAGCTGGCCATGGTGGGGCTGGGCTTTCCCCTGCTGCTGGTGCTGGCCGGAAGGTTCGAACCCGGTCCTGTGACGGGCCGGCTGTTCAGCTTCACCGGCCTGATCTCCTACGGCATCTACATCGTCCACCAACCCCTCGGGAACCTGGCTCGCCTCGCGCTGGGCCGGGACACGGACATCCCCGATGATCTCGGCGGGCTGGCCTATGGTGCCGTCTTCCTCGTCGTGCTGGTGCTGGTGGCCTGGCGGCTGGACCGGGACGTGGATGCCCCGCTGCGCAGGATTCTGCGCAAATGGTTCATCCCCGACCGGGCCGCCGTCCGCTGACGCCGGTCTGCAGGGTCAGGGAGCGAGGATCCGGGTCTGCCAGGCCGTGCCCTGCCGGACCGCTTCCATCCCGGCCTTGAACAGGCTCTTCACGTGGGTGGGGCTGAAGTCGAGGGGATCATCCTTTTCCGCAGCCGGAATGTCGGTGAAGCGCATCTGGCAGCCGTGGGCGCGACAGAATTCCGACGTGGAGATCACCGTCTGGCGCAGGGAGGCCCGCGCCGCGGTGTCGAAGCTGCGGGCCAGGATCGGCAGGCTGGACCGCTTGGTGACCGCGAACCGGCCCTCGAGCTGGCCGTTGATGATGACGAAATAGCGGACCTTGCTCATGGATATGTCCGGCGCATGGGCCAGTACCAGGGCGGGGGGGACCGCGAAGAACGCGCTCTCGGTCTGGCCGTCCACGTGCATCTCGGAAAAGGCATGGCCGTTGCCCTCCACCGGGATCAGGGACGGCTGGAACACGCCCGGGACGCTGGCCGAGGCGACCAGCACCTGGGCGAACAGCTTGCGGGCCTCGGACCCGCCGTGGCTGGCAATGGCCCCCATGTCCCAGACGATGAGCTGCTCGGTATCGAGATTGGTGGTCGCCACCAGCAGGCGACGCCCCCGGGCATGCTCCGCCGCCACGGCGCGCATCAGGTCGTCGGTGACATAGCTGGCCACCAGGTCATCCAGCGGTGCGCGGCTGAACACCCCCGGCGTCAGGAGGCTGTACAGGCCCTTGGCCTTCAGCAGGTGATAGACCGGCCCTTCGGTGTAGGATCGGCGCATGCGCTCCTCCCACCCCTTGCCCAGAAAGGCGAAGGGGGCCGTCAGGGCCCCCGTCGAGACGCCGGTCACCAGCTGGAACGGCGGCATCGTCCCGCTTTCGGTCCAGGCGTAGAGGACCCCGGCACCGAAGGCCCCGTTGGCCCCGCCACCGGAGAGCGCCAGGGCGGTGATATCCCCCTGGCTGTCCGGTTGCAGCGCCGTCTCGATCACCGCAGCGAGCTGCGGAGAATTCTCGGAAAAGCGCACATTGGTGAAGCCGGCGGGGGACGCCACCGCCTGCTCGGCGGCGGTGAACCCTTCCCGCGGGAGGGTCGCGCAACCGGCCAGGGACAAAAGGCCCGCCGCGATCAGCAGGGCCCGTTGCAGGGGGCGCAGGCACAGACATGCGGAGGGCCGGAATGACATGGACCGCAGACTAGCATGGCCCCCGGGCCCTTGCAGCGCATCCAGGCCGTCCGGAGCCATTCGGTTGGCACCTGTGGCGGCTGCGCCATCAACGTCGGGCGTTGGCCTGCAGCACGAACCCAATCACCACCGCCACAGCGCGATACAGGCTCTCGGGAATCTCACGGTCGATCTCCACAGTGGACAGGACCTCCGCCAGCACCGGGTCCTCCCGCAGGGGCACGCCGCTGGCCCGGGCCACCTCGATGATCTTCTCCCCCACATGGCCCCGTCCCACCGCCACCACCTTGGGGGCGCGGGGGGCTTCGTAGGTCAGGGCCACGGCCAGGGTCGGCTTGTCGGGATCGGTCATGTGGAACGGTTCAGCAGAGCCCCGGCGGCGGGCGCGGGCGGCGGCGTGGGCGAGCCGGGGGCGATCCGCACCGCGGCCTCCGTAAGTCCCTCGGCCCGGAGGGCCTCCGCCAGCGCTGCCCTGTCCGCGGCAAGCAGGGTCCGGGTATCGGTATCGTCCGCCCAGAGGGTCACGTGGATCGTGTCGCCGCTCAGGGCCAGTTCCGCGTGCACGGGCCCGGACGGGGTCACATTCACGGCAAAGCGCGTCCGCCAGGTGGCCGGAGCGTCGGTCGCCCCGCCGTGTCCCTGGGCATCGCGGGAGATCTCGAACTGGGCCATGGCGGGACCATCGGGGGCCGCGACAGGCAGTTCGAACTTCCAGAAGCTGGAGCCGTCCTGCAGCCTGGCCGAAGCCGCCTGGCTCAGTTCCAGACGGGCCAGGGCGGCATGGACGTCGTGATCCAGCACCCGCAGCAACTGCTCTTCCGGCATCTCGGGGTCGACCTGCGGCCGCGCGGCGCCATGGCCCTGGGTGACACCGCCACGAAGGGGCGGGGGCGGCCGAGCGGCGCTTCGGGTCTGCGGCGTCGAAGGGACCGGGGCCGGTAAAACGGCCCCTTCCGCCACCAGCGCCGCGGCGGTCGGGTCGGCTTCCAGCAGGGCCCCCAGTCGCTGGGCGAGCTGAAGCAGCACGGCCTTGAAGTCGGCGGACACCGCCGGCACGGGGCCGCCAGTCAGGCCCTGGGCCAGCTGGGCTTCGAGAAATAGGCCGGAATTGGCCACCGCCGTCTGCAGGCCTGGCCCGGTGACGCCGGCCGTCAGGGGGGGCTGGGTGGCCAGGACCTGCTGGATGGCGGACTTCACCGAATCCGGAAGCGCGGCCGCGTTCTGGGCAGCCGCCAGATCGGCGAACAGGCCGGACAGCCCCTCCTGGGCAATGGCCGCCGCCGTGATCAGATTGGCGAGGGCCGCCTGAGGCGGTGCCGGAAGGGCCGGTTCCGGCCCGTTGCCCAGGCCGGGGGGCGGCGGCGCGGCGGTTGCGCCCGCCAGTCCACCCTGCGGCGTGACGCCGGCGATCCCGGTGGCGGTGATGGCGGACAGACCAGAACTCAGCGGGTTGATCGTCATGGGGTCAGAGCCCCCGTCCACGGCCGGAGGCCTCTGCAGGGCTCGCCTGATAGATCGCAACGACCGCCATGTCGCACCCGTTCGTTATCAGATGGCATAACAACATCATGACAGTTGTAAGGCTAGGCGCTGATTCGGACCGGTCGGAAACGGAGCTCACGCGGGGTTGACGCCTTGGACCCATTCCGGTTGCCCGTTTCGGGTTGACGGGTCCGCGGATCGCCGGTTCATCAACGGTCAAACGGGAGCGGGTCCAGACGTGGTCACCATCGTCCATCATCCGGCCTATGCCGCCGACATGCCCGACGGTCATCGCTTTCCGATGAACAAGTACGCCACCCTGGCGGAGGTCCTGCTGGCCGAGGGTCTGGCCGCCCCCGATACCTTCGTCACGCCGCAGCCCGTATCCATCGAAGAGGCCAGCCAGGCGCACGATCTGGCCTATGTGGAGGCGGTGCTCCGCCTGGATCTGCCGCCGGAGGCTGTGCGGCGGATCGGCCTGCCGCTGGCCCCGTCGGTGGTGGAGCGCGCGTTCGCCGCGGCGGGAGGAACCCTTGCCGCAGCGCGGCTTGCGCTGTCGGGGGGCCTCGCCTGCAACGCCGCCGGCGGCAGCCACCACGCCGCCGCCGATCATGGGGCCGGGTTCTGCATCCTCAACGACGTGGCCATCGCCGCGGCGGTCCTGCTGGGCGAGGGCACCGTCCAGCGTGTGCTGGTGGCGGACCTGGATGTGCACCAGGGGGACGGCACCGCGCGGATCTTCGCGGACGATCCCCGGGTGTTCACCTTCTCCATGCACGCGGAGAAGAACTTCCCGGTGCGAAAGGCCGCCAGCCGCCGGGACGTGGGCCTGGCGGACGGGATGGAGGATGCGGCCTATCTGGCGGTGCTGGCGGTCGAATTGCCGAGGGTGATCGCCGACAGCCAACCCGATCTGGTCTTCTACAATGCCGGGGTCGATCCGCACCGGGACGACCGCCTGGGTCGTCTGGCGCTGACCGATGAGGGGCTGTACCGACGGGACCGGTACGTGATCGAGACGGTCCGCTCACGGAATATCCCGCTGGCCACGGTCACCGGTGGCGGTTACGGCCCCGACGTCGCAGCCGTGGCGGCCCGCCACGCGATGGTGTTTCGCGCGGCGAGGGATCACGAAGCCGGGGCCGTCGGGCTCTGACGACCTATTTCCTGGCGGCGAGGATGTCGTCCAGGCGCGCGGGAACCGAGGCGTCCCGCTCCAGGTGGGGATAGCGCAGGCCCCCGTGGTAGTCGATCCGGGTGACCTTGTAGCGGTCCGCGGTCTTGATGATCAGCTCGAGGGGCTCCTTCGCCGTCTTGGCCTCGGTGATGGCGTCGGCGAGCACTTCGTCGGCATAGGGACGTCCCCCGACGGCCAGCAGCTGCATCCCGCTGGTGAGACCGGCGCGGAACGCGGGGCTGTCCCAGACCACATCCTTCAGGATGCCGTCCTTGCCCACGGTGACCCCGAGGGACCAGGCAAAGCTGGCCACCTTGCGGGCGCTGTCCCGGTCCTTCTGGTAGTCGCCCTTGGTTTCCGTGAACACCAGCCGGTAGCCGCCGCGGCGCAGACCATCCAGCGGGGCCTGCTGGCCCACGGCATCCAGACGGGTGCGAAGGAAGCCCGCCCAGTCATAGGGCAGGACGGTGTTCAGGGTGCGGACGACCTCTTCGAAGGTGTAGGTGACAGGCGTGTAGCTGCCGTTGTCGATGCCAAAGAAGGCATGGGCAAAATCGTCCAGAGACCTGGCCCCGCCGGACTTTTCCCGGATCAGGGTGTCGGCGTCGAGCCAGATCAGCTGGCCCTCATCGTAATAGTCCTCGAACCGCTGCCAGGACGGCCAGGACATGGGGCGGCGGGGATTGATGATCTCGTCATTGGTGGTGTCCTGCAGGGCGCGCCACTTGCGGCCCGGCAGTTCGGCATAGTAGGCGGCCGTGAGGGCGAGGGATTCCCGCGCCTGCTCCGGGGTGCGCAGGCCGGACCGCGCCGTCAGCACCTCGCCCCAGTATTCGGTCTGGCCCTCATAGACCCACAGCAGGCTGTCGCGCATGGGCACGTTGTAGTTGGGGGTCCACAGATCGGCGGGACGACGGAACTTGCCGTTCCAGGAGTGGGTGAACTCGTGGGGCAACAGGCTGCGGGCCGAGGCGCGCTTGTCATATTCGGTGAAGTAGGACGCGTCCTCTCCGTCCTCGCTGGAGCGGTGGTGCTCCAGACCCTGGCCGGGGACGTTGTCGCTCACCGTGAACAGGAAGTCGTAGTGGTCGTAGTGGTGGGCGCCGTGCAGCTTGTAGGCCTGCTGCACCAGGGCCTTGTGCGCCGCCGCCTGCTCCGGCTTGATCTCGATGGCGTCCTTGCGGTCGCCGAACACGTTCAGCGTCACCCGCGCCGGACCGCCGGGATCGAGGTCCAGACGGTGCATGTAGCGCCCGGCATAGACCGGCGAATCCACCAGGGTCTCCAGCGGCACCCGGCGGTAGGACACGGTCGAACCGGTGGTGGACTCCGTCTCCAGCGCCGTGGCCGACGACCAGCCCTGGGGCAGGGTCAGACGGGCGTCGACGGGGATGTCCCGGGTGTACCAGCCCGCCGGATAGATCACGAGATTGAACCATTCGAGGGTCATCAGGGTCGAGGTGATCTCCGAGCCGCCGATGTCGCCGCTCACCGGTGACAGATGCTGGAACGAGACCTCCAGGGTCTTGGCGCCGGCAGGCGGGGTGACGTGGAAGGCGTAGACGTTCACCACGTCCCGCTTCCAGGGGACCGGGACCCCGTCGGCGGTCACGGTCAGACCGGCGAGGCGGTCGATCGGCCCCTCCGGTGCGTGTCCGCCGGGCACCCACTCGGGATAGAGCAGGACCACGTCGCCCCCGTCGGCGGACCGGTCGGCCAGGGGGATGGTCTCCTTCACATGCACGATCTTGCGGTCGAGGTCATCGGCGGTCACGGCGAGGCTGATCACCCCCGGATAGGGCTTGTCCTGCGGCGCGCGGATCGCCGGGGTCGGCGGGGCGGGACGGGGGCCGGGGCTGGCGAGGGCCGAACTGACGGGCAGGCCCGCCATGACCAGGGACCACGCCGCAGCGCCGGCCAGCAGGAAAGACTTCACGCGAAAACTCCGAAATGGGGGGTGACCTGTCAGCGGTGCGCAGCACAGGGGACAATTTGTGTCGCGCCGCATCCCGTCCGTCAATCCGGCAACGGCGCGCGGGGGACGTCCGCCTAATGTGTCAGCACGCAGGGAAGGCCGTGGGCGCTGAGCGTGCGGCAGAAGCTTCGGGCGGCGTCGGCGTCGGCAAAAGCCCCCACCCGCCCACGGTAGAAGACCTGTCCGCCCACGGCCGCCCGCTGCACCGACAGGGTCAGGTTGCCCAGCGCCGCGGCCAGGCGCGGGGCCTCCCGTGCCACGAAATCCTTGACGGCCTTTTCCGAATGACTGGCCACGAACTGGACATGATAGGCCCCGACGGGTTCCGGAACAGGGTCGCTGCGCACCGCCGACGGGGGCGTCTGCACCGGGGCGGGGCGGCTGTCCCGGCTTCCGGGCAGGGACACGACAGAGGCCTTGACGAAGGTCGGTTCCGGCTCTGGCGCAGGGGGCGCCGTCAGGCCCGCCTGCTCGCAGACCGAATGGGTCAGTTGGCTGAGATATTGTCCGCCCCCGGCTGCGCTCCACGCCGCCGAGGTCCTCAGGGGGCGGGCCGGGCCGCTTTCATAGGGGCCGGACCAGACCACCATGTCCCGGCTTCGGAACCATCCGCTGCGGCAGTCCATGTCCACCACCAGTCGGCCGGACTGACCGCCGAGGGACTGGCGAAGGGTCTCGTCGACGATGTGCAGGTGCACTACCGTGCCCACGAGACGACCGTCGCCGGCCGGTCGTCCGGGTTCGATGTCGCTCAGCGCCATGGCGCCATTGGACGTGGCCCGATCCCACGGGGCGGTGCTCACCGGTACCATGGCGGCACCGTCGGCCGCCGACTCCGCGGATGCGGCAAGCGCTCCACCGCTCGTGTCCGCCGCCCGCGCTGCGGCACCCGGGACCAGAGCGGAAACCACCAGCCACGCCGCCAGGGCCCGTCCGGCACGCAGAGGGGTCCAGGGGGTCTTCGCCCTGGGGCGGCATCCCGCGATCGACCCCCTTACGCTCACCGTCACGCCGCTCCGATCTCGACCCCTGCAATATGGAGGTGCTGTGCTGTTACGTTTTATTAACCAAACACGTCTGTCAAACCATCTCGGCCATTTCGGGGCGGAGTTTGTGGACCTGCGGACAATGGTCGGGTCAGCATGGGGCGCGCCGTTTCCGGCCTTCAGGGACGGGCAGGACAGTTTTTGTTAGGGCTCGTGACTTATTTTCGAGGCGTGCCCGTCGTTTTCGGGGGCACGTGTCCATTGGCGTGCCCTCGCCCCAGATGCTTCGACCCCGGCCCACGGAGACCGCAATGCCTCTCGATTACGGATCCGCCTTTCAGGCTGCCGTTGACCAGGTGCGGTCCGAGGGACGGTATCGGGTCTTTGCCGATCTGAAGCGCCACGCGGGCCGCTTTCCGATGGCCGCCTGGACCCAGCCGGACGGGCGGGTGCGGGACGTGACGGTCTGGTGCTCCAATGACTATCTCGGGCAGGGCCAGAATCCGGTGGTTCTGGAGGCGATGCACCAAGCGATGGACCTGGTCGGTGCAGGGTCCGGGGGAACGCGGAACATCTCCGGCACGACCCACTTCCATGTGGAGCTGGAGCAGGAGCTGGCGGACCTTCACGGCAAGGCGGCGGCGCTCGTTTTCACCTCAGGTTACGTTGCCAATGATGCGACCCTGTCCACCCTGTACAAGATCCTCCCTGGGCTGATCATCTTCTCCGACGCTCTGAACCATGCCTCGATGATCGCCGGAATCCGCAATGGCGGCGGTGCGCGGCACATCTATCGTCACAATGACCTTGCCCATCTGGAGCAGCTGCTGGCGGCGGCCCCGGCGGACGCCCCCAAGGTGGTCGCCTTCGAAAGCGTCTATTCCATGGACGGGGACATTGCCGACCTGGCCGGCACCCTTGCGCTCGCCCGCAAATACGGGGCCCTGACCTATCTGGACGAGGTCCATGCCGTGGGCCTCTACGGTCCCCGCGGGGCCGGGGTCGCAGAGCGGGACGGTGTGATGGCGGATATCGACATCATCGAGGGCACCCTGGGCAAGGCGTTCGGCGTGATGGGCGGCTACATTGCCGCGGACGCGGCCCTGGTCGACGCCATTCGTCTGTATGCCCCCGGTTTTATCTTCACCACCTCGATCCCGCCGGCCCTGGCGGCCGGAGCGGCGGCCAGCATCCGCTGGCTGAAGGCCCATGACGAGGTCCGCGCCCGACATCAGGCGCGGGCCGCCCTGCTCAAGGCCCGGCTGCTGGATGCCGGTCTGCCCGTCATGCCATCGGTGAGCCACATCGTGCCGGTGAAGGTGGGGGATCCCGTGCACTGCAAGCTGGTCTCGGACCTGCTTCTCTCGGATCACGGAATCTATGTGCAGCCCATCAACTATCCGACTGTTCCGCGGGGAACGGAGCGTCTGCGCTTCACGCCCACCCCGTGTCATACGGATCAGATGATCGATGATCTCGTCGGTGCCCTGAGCGGTCTCTGGGCGCGCTGCAATATCCAGCATGCGGCCGGCCAGGCCGCCTGATCGACGGCTCCCGGCGCCTGAACGACGCCATCCGGGTCGGGTCTAGAAGTCCTTCCGGATCCCGAAATAGCCGTGGTAGCCCAGGGTCGTGTTGCTCTGGGTCGGTGACTTGTCCTTCATCCAGTCGACCCCGATCTCCGGCTCCAGCTGGATTCGTGCAAAGGCCACATAGGTCGCCCGCAGCAGGGACTGGACGGACACTTCATCGCCGTTGGTCAGCTTGTTGTTCCGATAGCCAAGCGAGATGCTGGGATTGATCCGCAGGTCCTTGGTGAAGGGATAGCGGGCGCTGAGGTCGAAGAAGTACCGGTCGGAATTGGTCGTGTTGGCATAGCGCATGCCGACGATGCCGGAGTCACCCGGCTTCAGGATGCCTTGCTGCACCAATTGCATGGAATAGTAGAACTCGGTCTTGGTCCCTTCCGCTGCCGGCACGTTGCCCGAGGCCGGCATGCTGCCCATGCGGGTGATGCTGAGGTCGGAATTGACGCTGGTCTTCGGCGTGATCGGGTAGGATACGCCGAGATTGACCGTGGAGCTGTAGGACGTCCGGTCCATGGCCAGCTGCTTGATTTCCGCTTCGGTGTAGAAGCTGCGCAGCTGGGTCAGGCTGAGCACCGACTGGCCGATCATGGCATCCGTGCTGAACAGCAGCGGGGAGTGACGGTAGTCGAGGCCGAAGTTGAACAGTCCGCCCTTCAGGAACCCGATGCTCGTATTGAAGATCGCGTAGTTCAGGTCGTTGAAATAGATGTCGTAGTCCACCACCGCATAGGCGGAGCGGCCCGGCTGCATATAGCGGACTTCGCCGCCCACGGCGCGTCGGTCGATCTGACCATAGGCCTGCTGTTCTATGGCATAGATGTCGAAATCCCATGCCTTGGCGATCCGACCGATCGGCAAGGCGACGCTGTAGAAGATCTTGTCCTTGTTGATACCCACCAGGTGGGAGCTTTCCACCGGGGCGCCGGCGGTCAGCTGCAGTTTCAGGATGTCTGTCAGCTTCACTGCGAAGGTGGCACCGTCGAACCGCCCGAGCACGCCGCCGGTGGTCAGGCTCTGGCGACCGATCCGTCCGTACAGGCCATTTCCGGGGGTGGAGGCTTCGATGTACAGGTTGCTGAGGGTGCTCGGCCGATTGTAGATCGAATTCAGCTGGAAGAAGGTCGGCGTGGTCGAGCGCAGGTCGTTGGTATAGGAGCCCGTCGCCCGGAACCGGACCTTGACGTTGGCGTCCTGGTA
This sequence comes from uncultured Caulobacterales bacterium, assembly GCA_903874895.1. Classification (GTDB taxonomy): domain Bacteria; phylum Pseudomonadota; class Alphaproteobacteria; order Caulobacterales; family Caulobacteraceae; genus CAIMFV01. Next base: position 17,823 of record CAIQUG010000235.1, read on the forward strand.
GGTCGCCGAGAGGTCCCCGTTGGTCATCACCTGATTCAGGTTGTTGTCCGTCGTGTGGGTCTCGATCCCCGACACCGGGTCCTTGAAGGTCTGATCGCTGTTGTCGATCATGTAGTAGGTCGAGACGCTGCCGTTCAGGCTCCAGACCCCGGCCTTGGGGTCCCGGGCCTTCTGTCCCGGGCGCGCGGGCTTGGCGAACACGTCGGTATTGTGTGGCGTGGTCTTGTAGAGCAGGGCGGCCAGGCGCTGGCGTACGCGGTCCGCATTGGGACCCTGGGGCACCAGGGTGAGATAGGTCTGGTATTCCGACTGGGCCTGGGCGAGCTGGTTGTTGCGCTCGCGGGCGATGCCCAGCAGTTCGTGTCCGGCCGCGCTGGCGGGACCGGTGAGGTGCTCCAGCAGGCGGACCAGCACGTCCACCGCATGTCCGGCATCGCCGGCGGTCAGGGAGGCCCGGGCTTCCGTGAGGAGGGACCGGTCATCCGGCTTCAGTTCACTGTCGATCGCGGCCTGTTCGGCACTGGCGGGGGGCAGGCCGATTTCCGGCGGCGGGCCGGCGGCGAGCTTGGCCTGCTGCTGCTGGAAGGTTTCCGGCTTGCAGGTCGGGTTGGGCTTGTGGCTCGAGACGGTCAGGGACAGGCTGCGGAAGTCCCCGCCCTGAACCAGGACATAGTGCATCGGCCGGTCGAAGGTGACCGTCAGGGTCGGACCGGCGGGATTGTCCCCGTCGAACTCGACCTTCTGCACCGTCACATTGGCGCTCTGCGGGGCGCGGATGGACTCCCAGATGCCCGCCGTGGCGACCTGCTCGGCTCCGGCCACCGGGGCGATGCGGATCTGCAGTTCCGATCCGATGCTGGGGGGCAGGGCACTGAGCAGGCGCACGGGGGCGTTCAGCAGGATGCCCACGACGGCGCAGTCATCGCCGTCCCGGACAATGGCCTCCGACAGGACCCGGTCCGGCGACTGGGCGTCGGCGGTGGCCGGGACCAGAAGGCCGGCCGTTACCGTCACCAGGGCCAGGGCAGCGACACCTGAGAGGGCGGATCGACGGAAGCTCACCGTTACCAGTTCCCGTTGTTGACCGTGTGGTGCCCCGAGCCGTTGTGGCATGCGCCGCTGCAGTTCTGCAGTTCGACAACGGTGTAGTAGGTCTGCGGCGATGTTCCCTTCGGGTGGCTGCTCGCCTTGTACCGGTTGCCGTGGCAGGCAGCGCAGTTCGGGGCGTAGGACGCGTTGAAGCTGTAGGTCGGCGTCTGGGTGTTCCCCGGATGGCAGGAGCTGCAGGCCAGCTTGTCGTGACCGCTGCCGGGCCAGTACCCGAGCCCTGACGGGTGGGTATAGGTCACTGCCGTCGTCCAGCTGGTCGTGGAGTGGTGGCAGTCATCGCACTGGTGCGTGGTGACGAAGTGCGTGGCGGACTTGCCGGTCACCCCGTCCGTCCCCGTGTGGCAGGTGGCGCACAGGCCGGCCGAACCCGAGTGGTTGTAGTTGGCACCTGTCCAGACCAGCGTGCCATGGCAGGAGCCGCAGTCGATCCCGCCGGGTACCGTGATATGCGTCGCGGCCTGACCTTCGATGCCGTTGGTCCCGTTGTGGCAGCTGGCGCAGGTACCGATCACATCGTTGTGGTTCACCTGGTTGTTCGCCACCGTCCAGTTGGTCGTGTTGTGGCAGTCGGCGCACAGGGTGTTGGAGTTGATGTGGAAGGCACCCCCCTGACCCTTGCCGGTCGCGATGGTGCCGTTGTGGCAGGAGGCGCAGGTCCCGGTCACGGAGGTGTGGTCGAACTGGATGGTGGTCCAGTTGGCCGTGCTCTTGTGGCAGCTGTCGCAAGCCCCGGTGGTGGCGATGTGGGTCGCGCTCTTGCCGGTGGCGATGACGCCGTTGTGGCAGGTGGCGCAGGCGCCCGTGATCACCGTGTGGTCGAAGTGGATCGTCGTCCAGTTGGCCGTGATGTGGCAGGTGTCGCAGCTCGCCGTGGTGGTGATGTGCGTGGCGGACTTGCCCGTGGCCGTGGTGCCGTTGTGGCAGGAGGCACAGGTTCCGGTCACCGAGGTGTGGTCGAACTGGATGGTGGTCCAGTTGGCCGTGCTCTTGTGGCAGTTGTCGCAGGCCCCGGTTGTGGCGATGTGGGTCGGGCCCTTGCCCGTGGCCGTGGTGCCGTTGTGGCAGGTCGCGCAAGCCCCGGTGACGGCCGTGTGGTCGAAGCTGATCACGGTCCAGGCGGTGGTGCTCTTGTGACAGGTGTCACAGGCGGCGCTGGTCGAGATGTGCGTCGCGCTCTTGCCGGTGGCCGTGGTGCCGTTGTGGCAGCTGGCGCAGGTGCCCGTGACGGCCGAGTGGTCGAAGTGGATCGTCGTCCAGTTGGCGGTGACGTGGCAGGTGTCGCAGGCGGCGCTGGTGGCGATGTGGGTCGCCGGCTTGCCCGTCGCGGTGGTGCCATTGTGGCAGGTGGCGCAGGCCCCCGTCACCTGGGAGTGGTCGAAGGTGATCACGTTCCAGGCGGTGGTGCTCTTGTGGCAGGTGTCACAGGCCCCGGTGGTGGCGATGTGCGTGGCGGACTTGCCCGTGGCGGTGGTGCCGTTGTGGCAGGTGGCACAGGCCCCCGTCACCTGGCTGTGGTCGAAGTGCAGAGTGGTCCAGTTGGCCGTGATGTGGCAGGCGTCGCAGGCCCCGTTGGTGGCGATGTGGGTCGGCGGCTTGCCCGTGGCGGTGGTGCCGTTGTGGCAGGTGGCGCAGGCCCCGCTGACCAGGGTGTGATCGAAGACGATCGTGGTCCAGTTGGACGTGGACTTGTGGCAGCCGTCACACGCGCCTGAGGTGGTGATGTGCTTGGCCGACTTGCCGGTGGCTGTCGTGCCGTTGTGGCAGTTGGCGCAGGCCCCGCTGACCTGGGTGTGATCGAAGTGCAGGGTCGTCCAGTTGGCGGTCACGTGGCAGGTGTCGCAGGCTCCGGTGGTCGCGATGTGGGTCGGGCCCTTGCCGGTGGCCGTGGTGCCATTGTGGCAGGTGGCACAGGCCCCGGTCACGGCGGAGTGGTCGAAGTGGACCGTCGTCCAGTTCGCCGTGATGTGGCACGTGTCACACGACGCATTGGTCATGATGTGATTGGCGGGCTTGCCCTGGGCGGCCACGTTGTTGTGACAGGTGGCGCAGGGGGCGGTCACCTGGGAGTGGTCGAACATCGAAGTGACCCAGGTCGATGTCTTGTGACAGGTCTCGCAGGGCGCGTTGGTGGCGAAGTGGGTGGGCGGCTTGCCGGGAACGATGAAGTTGTTGTGGCAGCTGACGCAGGTTGCCGAGGTCTGGCTGTGCTGGAACCGGATCACCGTCCAGTTCTTGACGTTGTGGCAGGTATCACAGGCGGAGTTGGTGGGAATGTGCTTGTTCGGCTTGCCGGGGGCCATGCGGTTGTCGTGGCATCCGGAACAGGTCCGGGGGGCCGACTTGAAGACGCCCCCCATGTGGCAGCTCTCGCACGCCACGTTCCGGTGGCCGTCCGTCAGGGGAAAGCCCGTCCGGAAGTGATCAAATGTGCCGGAGATGGATCCTCCGGCCGCGGAGGACGGCTGGCTCATGGCAGGCGACGGGCTTGCGCCTCCCTGCCAGACCATCCCGGTGCCCAGGACCAGCACAAGCAGGGTGACGATCACTGCCCCAGCCGCACCGAGGGCGGCCAGCAATTTATCGACACTGTCCTTCCCGCGCATGGGGTCCTCACTATACCTCGACACCATAATAGGGGGCGTTTGAGGTTAAAGTCGAGTTTAATATTGGTTACTTTGAGACGTTTCCCTTAACGCTTGTAAAAACTTGTGAACATTTCGTTCAATGGGCGTGTTCGGGCCCATTTCGGGACAATCCTGGAAAAATCGACCTTGCCTGTCCAGTTTTTTGGTTTTTCCGCCCCGGACGAATCGGGGGTCAGGGCCCCGTTCGGGCGCCTCTCCAGCCCTGCGTCGTGTGGCACTGTTCACAGCCGGGACCGAAGGCCCCGTTGTGCACATCGTCACCGGAATGGCAGCTGCCGCAGGCGGACTGGACACGGGCCTTGCCCGGCTTGTGGCACCCGGCGCAGGCCACCTTTGCGTGCTTGCCGTCCAGGGGGAAGGACGTCTTGGCATGGTCGAAGGCCACATCCTTCCAGTTCGCCGGATTGTGGCAGCTCTCGCAGCCCAGCCTGTAGGCCCCCTTGTGCGGGTCGACCTTGGCGTGACAGCTGATGCAGGTCGTTTTCGCGTCCTTGTATCGCTGGGTGGCGTGGCAGTCCGAGCACTTGACCGCGGCATGCTTGCCCAGCAGCGGGAAGGCCGTCTGGTCGTGGTCGAAGCGGATCGGCTTTCCCCAGACGGACGTGTTGTGGCAGGTGCCGCACGCGGGCAGCTGGCCGTCGTGCTTGTCATCCTTCCGGTGGCAGCTCTCGCAGGCGATCTCGAGCTTGACCTTGTCGGCGGGCTGCACATGGCAGGCCTTGCACTCGATCTTGCCGTGGGCGCCGGTCAGCGGAAAGCGGGTCTTGCCGTGGTCGAAGGTCGCATTCTTCCAGCTGGTGGTGGAGTGACAGCTCTCGCACTTCGGCCCGTTCAGACCCTTGTGCTTGTCGTCCTTGGCGTGACAGGTCAGGCATTCGGTGCCCGGTGGCTTGACCCTCGCCGGGGAGGGCGACGGCGCGTGACAGGCGTTGCAGGTCAGCCGCGCATGGCCGCCGGTCAGCGCCCAGCCGGTGCGGCCGTGGTCGAACTTCGAGACCTTCCAGTCCTTTGAATTGTGGCATTCGGCGCAGTTCGGCCCGTACTTGCCCTTGTGCACGTCATCCTTGGTGTGGCAGCTGCCGCAGCCCGGCTTGGCGTCGTGATAACGGCCATTGGCGTGGCAGTCGCTGCAGTCGGCCTTGGCGTGGGCCCCCACCAGCGCGAAGCCGGTCTTGCCGTGGTCGAAGTGGGCCGGTTTCCAGGCGACGGCGGTGTGGCAGGTCTGGCACTGGGGGCCGAGGCCGCCCTTGTGTGCGTCGTCCTTGGCATGGCAGCCGATGCAGGTGACCGGCGCAGCCTTGAAATCACTGGATTTGTGGCAGCTCTGGCAGGAGGCCTTGGCGTGCGCCCCGATCAGCGGGAACACGGTCTTGGCGTGGTCGAACTTGACCTCCTTCCAGCTCGCCTCGGTGTGGCAGTCGGCGCATTTGGGGCCCAGGGAGCCCTTGTGCACATCATTCTTGGTGTGACAGCTGACGCACGCCACCGGGGCCGCGCGAAACTTGGTGCCCGGGGCATGGCAGCTGGCGCAGGTCACCTTCAGGTGCGCGCCGCGAAGGGGATATTCGGTCTGGTCGTGGTTGAACGACTTTGGGTCGAAGACGACGATCCTGGCGTTGCGGCCCTTGTGCTCTGTATGGCAGGTGCGGCACTCGACACCGGCGACCTTGGGGTTCCTGCCGTGGAAGCCCTTGTGCTGGGCCACGTCTGCGGCGACCGGCTTGTGGCAGTCGTTGCACATCCGGTTCTGGGACGTCTTGTCGAAGGCCTGGTGGCAGGACTTGCAATTCGTCTCGAACTTTGCGTGGGCCGACGACAGGGCACCGGGGGACACAAGCTTCTCGATCACCGTCTGGGCGTGGGCCGACGGGGCAACCATCAGGGCGAGGGCGACCAAGCCCGCGGCCCATGCGGACGTCACAGCGGCGGTCCAGTCGGTGATCCTGAGCTTCAACATGCCGCCGTCTTCAATAGAAGAGAATACTAGTAGAGATGCACCGCGACGACGTGAATGATCGCCGTGATCACGAGCAGGATGAACAGCGGGACGTGCAGGACGTGCCACAGGGAAAACAGCCGCTCATAGACGCCGAGTGTGGCGGTGTTTCGCACGGATGCAAAGTACGTCTTCAGTTTTTTTCGTTCTTCTGCCTGACGCTTGCGGACTGTCGCCTTCGACCAGCCATTGGCGTGGGCGTCGATGAGGATCTCGGCATCGATCAGGCGCGTGACCTTGCGGCGACAGGTGGAAATCCTGCCGTTGATGGTCAGGGCCCGGCCGAACGCGGAGAACAGGGTGTCCATGTCCGCCATGGCGCGGCTCTCGAACTGGGAGAGGATGTCCATCCAGGGGTGGCTGCCCCCCAGGTCGCCGCCCAGGGCCTGACGCCAGCCGATGGCCTCCTCCCGCATCCCGCGGGCTTCCAGCTTCTGGCCGTACAGGCCGCGGTGGATGCGCCCATAGAGATACCGACCGGCAATGCCGCTGCCGGACACGATCAGCATGGCGACCAGGGCGACCGTGGCATTGGTCGAGGCCAGCCGGAAGTTCGAGTGGATGATGATCAGCATAGGACCGAGAATGCCCAGCACCATGTGCCAGCGGAACCAGTTGGCCGGGTTGCCCCAGGTCCGCATGGATCGCATCCGCTTGCGCATGGGATAGAGGATCAGGGCCAGCATCAGGACCGCACCGGCAATTCCGATATAATAGCCCCAGCCGGTCTTCGGGTCGATCAGCCCCGTCTCCCGCTGCGTCCAGGCCCAGGCGAGCCCGCCCGTCACCAGGGTGGTGAAGACGGTGATGGCGACGCCACCATCGCCCTTGGTGCGCCGGTTCGCACGGGCAGTGTTGGCCCGGAGGGGGGCCTCGGCGCGAGACGGTTGTGCTGATCTCAATTCCAGACTCATGCCTTACTCAATCCCCTGACTGGCCCGGACGAGTCCGTTTCGGATCCGAACTTGGCCATCACAAACTCCAGACTATCTTAAGACTGAAAATGGTAACTCGAAGGCGAACGCAGCGGACGTCGCCCGCAAAAATGTCCGATTCAAGTGTATGCTCCGCGTTGGTAAGGATGGTGTGAATGATTCCCGAGATAGGGCGATTTTGTCTGTACCTTGCGCTAGGTCTCGCCCTGGTTCAGACGGCAGCCGGACTCATAGGTCCACTTCGCGCCAGTTCGCGACTCAATTCCCTTTCACAATCAGCAGCGTTCGGACAGTTCCTGTTTGTCGGATTGGCGTTCGCTATTCTGGTCCGGTTGTTTGCAACCTCGGATTTCTCCGTGATGGTTGTTGCCGCCAATTCGCATACAACCAAACCGCTTTTCTACAAGATCGCAGCGACTTGGGGGCACCATGAAGGCTCGATGTTGCTGTGGGTGTTGGTCCTGGCCGTCTTTGGGGCTGCCATCGCCTACTTCGGGAGGAACATGCCGGAGACCTTGCGCGCCCGTGTTCTCGGCGTTCAGGGACTGATCGGCGTCTTCTTCCTGCTGTTCATCATCTTCACATCCAACCCGTTCGTCCGGCTGTTCCCGGTTCCCCTGGAAGGCGAGGGGTTCAATCCCCTGCTGCAGGATCCGGGGATCGTCTCCCATCCGCCCATGCTCTATCTGGGCTATGTGGGCTTCTCGACCGCCTTTTCCTTTGCCGTGGCCGCCCTGATCGAGGGGCCGGCAGGCGGGCTCTGGGTGCGTTACGCCCGTCCGTGGATCCTCGCGGCGTGGATCAGCCTGACCATCGGCATCACCCTTGGCTCCCTGTGGGCCTATTCGGTGCTGGGCTGGGGGGGCTTCTGGTTCTGGGACCCGGTGGAGAACGCCTCCCTGATGCCCTGGCTGCTCGGCACGGCGCTGGTTCACTCCGCGCTGGTGGTGGAGCGGCGGTTCTCGCTGGAGCGCTGGACCCTGCTGCTCTCGATCCTGACCTTCACCATGAGCCTCCTGGGCACCTTCGTGGTGCGCTCGGGCATCCTGACCAGCGTGCACGCCTTTGCCGTCGATCCGGCGCGCGGCACCTTCATCCTGATCATCCTGATCCTGGCGACGGGCGGCGGCCTGGCCCTCTACGGCCTGCGGGCGCCCGGTCTTCCGTCGGGCCGGGTGTTCGGCCTGTTCAGCCGGGAAGGCAGCCTGGTGCTCAACAACATCCTGCTGGTGACGATCACCGGCACGGTGTTCCTGGGGACCTTCTATCCCCTGTTCATCGAACTGACCGGCAAGGACAAGATCTCCGTCGGCGTTCCCTATTATGCCCTGACCTTCGTGCCCCTGGCGGTTCCCCTGCTGGCGGCCATGGTCATCGGACCGCTGCTGCTCTGGCGCAGGGACAGCCTCAAGGGCTGGGTGACCCGGATCGGGCCCGGCCTGTTCGCGGCCTTTGCCGTCCTGATCCTCACCGGGGCCGCGACCCACGGGCGCAACCTGCTGCTGGCCCTGTGGCTGGGTCTGGCGACCTGGCTGATCACCGGGGCCGGTCTGATCCTCGTGCGCCGGGCCCGCATCGGCCAGGCCCCCTTTGCGGACTCGGTGCGACTGGTCAAGGCCCTGCCCATGGCCACCTGGGGTGCGATCATCGCCCATCTGGGCATCGGCCTGCTGGTCTGCGGACTGGGTGGTGCCACCACGGCCAAGGAGGAGGGCGTCGCCCTGCTCGCCCCGGGGCAGAGCACGCCGTTCATCGGTCGCGAATTGCGGATGAAGGATATCTCCTCCGGCAAGGGGCCGAACTTCGACTATGTCCGGGCCAGCATCGATGCCGTCTCGCCCGGCGGCGACGTGGTGCACCTGGCACCGGAGCGCCGGTTCTATCCGGAACGCCAGTCCGAGACCACCAAGGCCAGCGTGCGGGAGACACCTCTCGGCAATCTCTATGTGGCATTGGGAGATCAGGTGCCCGATGGCCGCTGGACCGTGCGGTTCTACAGCCATCCCCTGGCAATCTGGATCTGGTTGGGAGGGTTTGTGATGGCGCTCGGCGGAATTCTGGCCCTGGTGGGCAACCGAACGCAGTCCGGCCCCCGCGCCGGTGACAGTGCGGTGGAGGTCCGGGCGCAGGGTCGCGGCGTACCGGAGGGGGAGGCTGCGGTATGAAGCTGTCCCGCGGTGCCATGCTGGCCACATCCCTTGCCCCGGTCGGCGTCTTCGGCGTGCTGGCGGCGGTGCTCTATTTCGGGTTGCAGCAGGACCCCTCGACCCTTCCGTCGGTCCTGATCGGGAAGCCGACGCCGAGCTTCGCCCTCGGCCCCGTGCGGGAGGGTGATCGCGGCTTCAGCCAGGACGACATCCGCGGCAAGGTCGTGCTGGTCAATGTCTGGGGTTCCTGGTGCGGGGCCTGCAAGATGGAGCATCCGTACCTCATGGAGCTGGCCGCCGGCGGCGCGCCCATCTATGGCATCGACTGGAAGGATGATCCGGCGGACGGGGCCAGGACGCTCAAGATGCTCGGCGACCCCTATGTGAAGGTCGGCAACGACCAGGCGGGGCGGCTGGCCCTGGATCTCGGCGTGACCGGCGCGCCGGAGACCTTCGTCATCGATAGGACCGGCCGCATCCGCTACAAGCAGGTCGGGCCGATCACGCCGGAGGTCTGGCAGGGCAAGCTGGCACCGATGATTGCCCAGCTGGAGCGCGGCCAATGAGTCGCCGGTCCGGACCCGTGGCGGCCGTGCTGATGTCGGCCGCATGGATGAGCGTCGCCGGCACCGCTCTGGCGGTGGAGCCGGACGAGATGCTGCCCGACCCGGCCCTCGAGGCCCGGGCCCAGCACATCAGCAAGGAACTGCGCTGCGTCGTCTGCCAGAACCAGAACATCGACGATTCCGCCGCGCCCCTGGCCCGCGACATGCGTCTGCTCGTACGGGAGCGACTCACGTCCGGCGACAGCGACGCGCAGGCCAAGGCCTTC
>CAIQUG010000236.1 GCA_903874895.1 uncultured Caulobacterales bacterium
CAAGCCGCCCGGCTGATGGTCGACCAGTTGTTCCAGCGGCTTGACGGACAGCCGACGGATGGGGTGACCCTGGCCCCGGAACTGGTCATACGTCAGTCCACCGTCCGGTCCTGAGCGGGCTCAGTCTCGTTGCTGAGGCCGGTCGTCGAGACCATTGCGCACCAGCAGCTCCACATCGTGCTTCCGCGCGACCGGGTGGTAGGCCGCCAGTGCCTGCCGCAGGGTGACGGCGGACGCTCCGGAGCGGAACAGATCGCCGCTGGCCCGGTCCAGCAGGATCAGGTCGGGGTGACGGGTTTCCACGTCCCGCGCCGCCCGCGTCAGGTCGGCCGCCGCATAGCCCGCCATCCGGGCCCGGAGCGGCTGCGAGGCACCCGGCGTCCGCCCCCGCTCCGTCGCCGTATGAGCCAGCCACTGGGAGCAGGTCGAACCCACATAGGTCAGGCCTGCGGATCGGGCGAAGGGGTGGCCCACATCGAGGTCCGGTGACAGGGCCATGACCGTCCGCGCCTCGGGGGCATGGGCCACCTCGGCCACCAGGGCCATGGACCGGTAGGGGATGGCCCTGACCTCCTGCGCATAGAGCCACAGGGTCAGCAGCACCAGCAGCGGTGCCCCGGCCAGTCGGATGAACAGGGGCAGTGATGCCAGGTCGCGGTGTCGCATCGCGGCCAGGGTCATCGGCGCGATCAGGCCTGCGACCCCGAGATATCCCAGACTGAGAACCGCCATCTCGTGGTTCAGATAGCCCTTGGCCTGGGCCACGTAGCCCAGCAGGAACCCGCCGGCCGTCAGGGTCGCTGCCGTTGCCCATGCGGGCGTTTCGGACCGATCGCGCTGGGGCCATCCGACGACCGTCAAGAGGACCAGGTTCCCCAGCTCCGGCTTCGCCACGAGGTCCCACAGGTCCATCCGGTACTGGAAATAGGTGTCGGCCAGCACCCGGGAAAAGGTCGTGAAGAAGATCGGATAGGCGAGCCAGGCAACGACCAGATAGAGCCCGGTCAGGAGCGCGGCGATGAGGTATTCCGGCCGCAGCAGTCTGCTGATCCGACGGCTCACGATGAGGTCGTGCACCGCCGGAACGATCAGGCACAGGGCGAACACCGGCTTGATCGCGGTGGCCAACCCGCCGCCGATCCCGGCGAGCAGGATCGCGCGCCAGGGACGGCGCCCTGTGTCTCCCGGCCGTCGCCACAGGGCCACGCAGGGGAGCAGGGCCATGACGGCGAACTGCTCCCGCTCACCGAAGGTGTTCAGCCAGGGAAAGAGCTGGAAGACCGCCACGGCGGTGACGAAGCCGGCCACGTCCCGCGACCGGCCCGTCAGCCGCAGGATGTCCACGGCTGCGGCGAGACAGGCGCTCAGTGCGCCGAGGGTGACCAGATGCTGCGCCACCTCCGGACTGAGGCCGGTGAACCGGGCGATCACACAGGCCGGAAGGTGCAGCGCCATGGTGAGCGGCGGATTGGTCTCGAGGATGTCGACATAGAGCCGCTGGCCGGACAGCACGGCGTCCGCGAGGGTCAGGCCCCAGCTGGTGTCGGCATTGGTCGGTCGAAGGACAAGGATCAGCAGCGACGCTGCGCTGACGAGGGCGAACAGGACCCAGGCCGTCCGCTCCGCCGTCCAGCTGAACGCCGCCGAACCCGCCGGGCGCCGGTCAGAAGCAAGCTGCAGGGTCACGCCGTGGGTCTCCGCCGGTATTGCCTTGCCATCTTGGCGGCAGGGGATGAATTTTTCCCGAAGGACCGGCGCGGCTCGGACCCGGGGTTTCTGCAATCCATTGCATCAGGCGGATTGACAGGGGCCGTCCCGGCAGCCAGTGGCTGGCATCGCGCAACAGGACCCGCAGCGAGGGGGGCAGCATGTACCGGATCGGCGGCATCGAGGCGGGGGGGACAAAGTTCGTCTGCGTCGTGGCCAACCAGGCCCATGAGATTCTGGCCGAGACGGTCGTGCCCACCACGACCCCTGCAGAGACCTTCGGGGCGGCCCTTCGGTTCTTCCGGGAGCAGGGCGGGGTGCAGGCGCTGGGCATTGCCAGTTTCGGCCCCCTGGTCCTCGATCCGGAAGCGCCCGGCTACGGGACCATCGGCCGGACACCCAAGGCGGGCTGGACGGGGGCGGATCTGCTGGGGACGTTCCAGGCGGGTCTCGGCGTCCCGACGGTTCTGGATACCGACGTGAATGGGGCCGGACTGGCAGAGGCCCGGCTGGGTGCGGGCCAGGGGCTGGACGTGATGGCCTATCTCACCGTCGGCACCGGGGTCGGCGGCGGATTGATCATCGACGGCCGCCCCGTCCATGGTCTGACCCATCCGGAAATGGGGCATGTGAGGGTGCACCGGCATCCCCTGGACGGGGATTTTGCCGGGGTCTGCCCGTTCCACGGAGACTGCCTCGAGGGCATGGCGGCAGGGCCGTCGGTGATGAAGCGGCTGGGCCATCCCTTGAGCGAGGCGGCGCCGGACCACCCGATCTGGACGATCCTGGGAGACTATATCGGACAGTTCTGCACCACCCTGACCCTGGTGGCCTCACCCCGGCGGATCGTGCTCGGCGGCGGGGTCATGGGCAATACGGCCCTGTTTCCCCTCGTCCGCTCGGCCTGTGCCAAGGGGCTGGCGAACTACGTACCCCACCCGAAGCTGGCGGCCACGGCGACGGACTATATCGTTCCGCCCGGGCTCGGGGACCGGGCCGGTGCCATCGGGGCGCTTCTCCTGGCGGAGGGGGCGATGCGGACCGGATAGGCGGGTGCAGCGGCGGCGACGGGTCCGAGGAGGCCATTCACGGTCCTGCCGCCGCGGGCCGGAGACCCCTAGGTCGCCGGCTGGTCTCGGATATAGACGGCCGAAAGCTTGTCCCGATACAGCGCTCGCCATCCCGGCTGGCGGGCGACCCAGTCGATCACCGGACTGGTGGGAGGCATGATCACCCAGGCAATCCGGTACCTGGCAAAGACCTCGGACATCCGCGCGGTGTTGCCGTGGGCGCAGTCGAGATACTGCTGGAACAATTCATCGCCGTACATGTCGTTGCGGCCGTCGATGAAGGAGCGGATATGGTTGAAGATCAGCCACCCGCCGATGCTGTACTCATTGAACACCGGCTGGTTGCGGATGCGGATCGGCACCTTGGCCAGGGCCGCAATGGGCGTCACCGCCGTTTCCTCCCGCGGCTCTGGCACGGCCAGTCGCGCGACGCAGACGAGGATGATGGCGAGGAGGGCCGCCGCGCTGATCCGTCGGGCCGCCCGGTCGTCCGGTGAAGCCGCTGCCACCCGTGGCGCGCCGACTGCTGCGGTCGTGTCCTGGCGGCTCCGGGCCAGGGCGTTGCCGATGGGCTCGGCCAGCACCATGGCCCCGACAAGCACCAGGACCATCTCCTGCCGGACATGCTGCAGGGTCATGTGCAGCAGGATCAGGACGAGGGCCAGCCGCGCGACACCGATTTCTATGCGCTTGTAGGCGACCAGGAAGAACGTCGCGAGGATGCAGATCTCGAGGGGGGACATGTCGGAAAACACCGCCGGCCCCCATTCAGAGATGCTGGCAATTGACTTCATCTTGACCAAGGTGAAGGGGAACAGGAACCCGTCGATGAAGGAGGGGGTGACGAGGCAGCAAGCGGTCGCTGCGACGCTGAACCCGATCCACGGCAGCGTCGCCCGCATCCGGTCCTGAGCGGTCTCGATCAGCGTCTCGAGGGCGAAGAAGCCGGCGAAGACCGGTCCCAGAATGTAGCTGCCATGGATGTTGGCCCACAGGACCATGAGCGGGAGCAGCCAGAGGCTGGGCCTCTGCCCCGCCCTGCGCGCCCGCAGCAGTTCGGCGACGAAGATCGCCAGGATGGGCAGGGCCAGAGTGTGCGGCCGGGCAATCACGTGGGGGACCAGGACCGGAAAGATCACCGCGACCACCATCAGTCCGGCGACAAGTCCCACATGGCGGAGAAGTTCGCGCGCGAGAACGCCGCTCGCAACGGCGAAGGCCACCGCGGTCAGCACGCGGACGCCGCTCCAGCCAAACACCTTGAACGCTGTGCCCATGAGCAGTTCGGACAGCCACTCGTGGGTGACCCACTTCCGCCCGGCGGCGGTGAAGGAGAAGATATCCGAAGTCGGGACGACCCGGTGATCCAGGATCCACAGGCCGGTCGCCACGTGCCAGTTGGTGTCACCGTCGTAGAACATCACGCTGGACGTCAGGCCGACCACGAGGGCCAGCGCGGCAAACAGGGTGGATGCTGCGTCACGCCCGGCCCGAAGGCTCAAGAAGTTACCGAAGGCTCCCAAGACATTTCCTTTAATTCTGAGGCTTGGTCGTGATTCTTGGGGGGTCTGTCGGAGGCCGGTCGCTGATCCTGTGACGGTGAGACTATGGGGGGAGAGGGTTAATCCCCGGTTGTCGGAGCCGGTTCACCGGGCACCGGCTTGTGCCCTGTGAACCGCATGGCAAGGTTTTTCCCGGAGACTTCGAGGGTCCCGCAGGAAGCTTGGCACTGGCCTGAATTCATGACCCCAGCGACGCCCGCGGGAAAGCGGAACGAACCGAGGCGCTTCTACGAAGCGTTGGAGATGAGCGACCGTCGACTCCTCCTGGTCGCCCTCGCGGTGAGCCTTCTGGTGGCCGGGGTGATTGCCCTGAAGATCCATGATCTGACGACGTCGCTCGGGGACACCGACGATGCCATGCGGCTGGTGCGGGTGCGTGAACTCGCGGCCGGACAGGGCTGGTACGACCAGCTGGTGCGCCGCCTTCAGCCGCCACTGGGGAGCCAGATGCACTGGTCTCGGCTGGTGGATGCCGGGGAAGCGGCCCTGCTCGTCCTGTTCCGCTGGGTGTTGCCCCAGCCGCTTGCGGAGCTGGCACTGCGCTGGATCTGGCCGCTGGCCTGGATCGCCCCGGCGGTTGCGGCGGCACTGGCCATGGCCCGGCGTCTGGCGGGCGGCGTGGGAGTCTACGCCGCGGCCGTGGTGATGGTGGCCACGACACAGTTGTTCATCCAGTTTGCTCCGGGACGGATCGACCACCACAATCTGCAGATCGTGTGTGCCCTTGTCGCGGCGGCGGCGGCCATGCAGGACCGACATCGCGCCGGCGCGGTGATCGGCGCGGCCGCCACTGCGCTCGGATTGGCGATCGGTGTGGAGGCCTTGCCCTTCCATGGCATGATCGTCGGGACCGTCCTGCTGCGCGCGGCCATGCAGGCGGAGCATCGGGCGGGCGGCATCACCTTCGGTCTCTCCCTGGGGGTGGCCACGCTGTCCCTGTTCCTGCTGCAGACGCCCCCCGACCTTTGGCCTGTCGCCCGCTGCGACGCCCTGTCGCCGAACCTGGTGTTGCCGATCCTTGTCGCCGGCTGGGGGGCTGCCGCGGCTCTGGTGATGACCCGGGCACAGCGGCCGACGGGGCGGGTCGTCGCGATCACCCTACCCGGGCTGGCGGCCGCGGCCCTTTATGTCATGGCTCGGCCCCAATGCCTGCACGGGCCGATCGGGGAGGTCGATCGCCGCCTGTTCGACTTCTGGTTCGCGCATATTGCCGAGCTTCAGCCCCTTCCCGCGCTGTTCGCGATGAACCGGCCCGTGTTCGCCGCCGTGCTGGGCACCACGACGGCGAGCGTCATCGCGAGCCTTGTGTTCGCGTGGCTCCGCCGCCGGACCCTTGCTGCAGAGGCGGCGCTTGCGGTGGGGCTGGCGCTGCTCGCCGCTGTCGGTGCACTGCAGGTCGCGCGGATGAACGACTATGCGGGCTGGTTCGCGGTTCCCGTGATTGCGGCCGTTGCCGTCGGCCTCGGGATGCGATTCCGGCGGCAACAGGCAGCCCTCGCCCTGGCCGTCGCCTTCAGCCTCTCGCCCGGCCTGCTGATGGCTGTCATCGCCCGACTTCCAGGGGTCGCGCTGTCTGACCTGCAGGGTCGTCCGCGCACAATGGCCACATCTGTGCCCGGTGCCGGAGCCTGCATCGACACCGACAACTTCGCCGTCCTCGCGCGCTTGCCGGCCGGTCTGGTTGCGGCCCCCATCGACCTTGGTCCGTACATTCTCGCCAATTCCGACCACGCCGTGCTGTCGGCACCCTATCACCGCATGGGTGCCGGGATCCTCGCGGCGCAGGCGATCCTCGAGGGCGACAGCGCCCTCGCCAAAGGCCGCGCCGCGGCGCTGGGCGTCCGGTATGTCGTGGACTGCCCCAGCCAGCCATTCGGACGTCTCCGCGGGAGCGTGACCGACGCCCTTCGACGGGGCGCGCGGCCCGCCTGGCTGGTCCCGCGGGCTCCACCAACGGCCACGCTGCAGATCTATGAGGTGCGGTAGTGACGGACCCCTGTCCTCATCGCCCGGTCCATTCGCGCCGGGACTGCCGCAGCCGAGCCGGATCGCAACGGGTTTGTTCTTGGCACGAACGGCCCGACGGTCAGCGGAACGCCTGCATGACCAGACACGGTCGCGGCACCTAACGGATTGTGTCCCTTGGACCTGAATCGTCTCAGACGAACCGCCGTCCGTCTGCTTCAATTCACCAATCGAGGGGTCACGATAAATTCCCCCGTCAGCGGACAACGCCGGCCCTTGCGGCTCAAACGAAAAGAGCGCGCCGGGCGGACCCGACGCGCTCCTCTGGAAGGGATGCCCGTTGCCGGGCCCATCCGGTCTTAGCGGAACAGGCTGAGCAGCCCGCTCTTGGACGAGTTGGCGATCGACAGGGCCTGCACGCCAAGCTGCTGCTTGGTCTGCAGGGCCGTGAGGTTC
>CAIQUG010000237.1 GCA_903874895.1 uncultured Caulobacterales bacterium
ATGCTAGCACGGCTGAACCCTACCGTGTCGGGGAGCCTTTGGACCCGAAGCTGGAACACGCGTCTCGACCTGAACCGACAAATTAGACCACCGACGGGCTTCGATCATGAGAATTGCCCGAGCGGTTGTGGTTTTCCACAATATTTTTTCAGATCGATGTCGCTGTCTGTCGATTGAGCTGACGGACGTGATCCGGCGGGGCGTGCCCCTCGTCATCCTGTGGTACAAGGCGGTGTACAGCTAGCGGACAGGGCCACCATGACCGAGGACGATATCAAGCTCGTATTCTCCCCCCTCTGCCAACCCATCACCGAGGACGGTGTGACCGTTGAAGTGAAGATCTACCGCGGCGACCATGACGCCGGGTGGCACTTGGAGGTGGAGGATCACACCGGCGGCTCCACGGTGTGGGAGGAGATGTTCCCCTCTGACGTTGCAGCGCTTGATGAGGTCCGGTCGACGATTGCGGAGGAGGGCATCGAGTGCTTCCTCACCACTCCGGGCCGGAAGGTCCATTAGGAGCGCGCCGCTACACGTCCGGCCACCCCGCACTCAGCCTGATGTAGGTCGTGATCTTGGGGTTCTTCCCCCGGAACTCCACTGCGCCGTCGCAGCCGATCCGCCGGCAACGCGCCTGCCGGTTCCATAGGACCACCACCCGCCCCGATCGACGGGATCCACCGGCGCCGCGCGTTCCAGACCTAATGCGTTCGCGGTCCGGGCCAACCCACGGGAAGCCAGTCGAAGACTTGTGCAGACGCGCCTCGGCTCCGATGTCCGGTGGTGCGCAGGTGCCCTTGCCCGATATCCGGTTGGGTGACGCTGTCCGCAACGAACGCACCCCGTTCACGCAGCCTTGCGGCAGCAGCCGGATCGGACTCCGAACGCGTGACCAGACATTCGACCGCACATCGGCCCCGAAGCGCCAGGATCCGTGACGCGACGTCTTCGCAGCGGTCTCTCAGGGTTTCGAAGTCGAGAATGACCAGGGTGGGCTGCGGTGTACCGGACAGGTTGATCCGGGCTTCGAGTCGGCTCGCGAGCCGTTCGGCTGGGCGCATGCGTTCCATTCGGAACGGCGCAGAGGTCAGGGACAGATCGGCCTCGACCACTCTGGCGTGTTGATCGTCCGTCGACACGAGAATGACCTGGATGACAACGCATGTTGCGGGCGCACCGTCTGACCGGATCAATCGGGCCTCACCTGCCGTTGACTGACGAGAGCAGACTCCGGCCACATGTTGGAACAACAGGATCCGCGATCACCGTTTTCCAAGGCACCGGACCTGATCCGCTTCTGTGTCATGGCCGGGCCCATGGCAGAAAGCCCGGAAAAACCGCCTGCCTGTCAGGGTTTGCCTGATTTTCAGCTCAGACGGCGAGCCATCCCTGGCTCACGGCATAGCGGACGAGGTCGACCCGCGTGCGAAGCCCGAGTTTCTCCATCGCCCGCGCCTTGTAGGTCTCGATGCTCTTGACGCCCACCCCGAGGGCCGCGGCGACGGACTTGTTGCTGTGACCTGAGGCCGTGAGGCGGATGACGTCCTCCTCGCGGGGGCTGAGGTCTACGCCGACGGTCACTTCCGGGGATTGCGGTGTCGCATTCAGGCTCACGGCCAACCCCGCAATGGCCGGATCAAGGTAGAGCCCGCCGCCGGCAATCGCGAGCAGCGCACGGATCAATTCGTCCGCGGCGGACCGTTTCAGGAGATATCCGGCGACGCCGTTGGCCAGGAGCTGACGAAGATAGCCCCGGTCTTCATGGACCGTCAGCGCCAGGATACGGCACCGTGGCGCGTCCCTCCGCAGTCGCTCCGCCACCTCGAGCCCGTTCAGTCCCGGCATCGAGATATCAAGCACCAGAGCGTCCGGCTGCAGGGCGGTCGCCTGTTTGACGGCGTCCAGCCCATCGGATGCCTGGCCGATCACCTCGAACCGGGCGTCCTCCGTGACAAGCGCCTTGATCCCCGCCATGACAATCGGATGATCGTCCGCCAGGAACACGGACATGGGCGGGCTGGAGCCCCCCTCGGGCAGGTGGCGGTCAGATTGGAACATGGATCAACAGGGTCGTGCCCCGCCCCGGTGCTGTTTCGATTTCCATCCGTCCGCCGACCAGGGCCAGATGCTCGCGCATGCCCAGCAGACCGAGACGGGACGACGGGGCCAGCGGCGGGCGCTGGCTGTCCAGGTCGAAACCCTTGCCGTCGTCCTCCACGATGAGTCGGAGTTCCGTCGCCGTCCCCTCCAGAATGACCCCGGCACGGGTGGCGTCAGCATGCTTGACCACATTTCGGACCGCCTCCTGCAGAACGCGATAGATGGCCGACTCGACCGCCGGTGCAAATCTGCGGTTTTCGATTGCCAGATGTTGATCGAATGTCAGATGACCTCGTTCGGCCCACTGCTCCAGGAACTGCTGGATCGCGGTCTGAAGCCCGAGGTCGTCGAGGGACGTGGGTCTGAGCTCCCAGGCCATGGTGTGCACCCTCTGGCCCGCATCGAGGGTCAGGGCCTTCAGGTGATCCACCTTCGCGCGGATCGCCGGACCGGCGGAGGCCTCCCGGGCGATACCGTCGAGGTCGAGCTGCAGCGCCGTGAAATACTGGCCCAGACTGTCGTGAAGCTCCCGGGCGATCCGTTGACGTTCCGCCTCCTGCTCGACCACGGTGCGGCGCAGGACCTGGGACAGCTCTCCCTCGAGCACGGATCGC
Organism: uncultured Caulobacterales bacterium; assembly: GCA_903874895.1. Lineage (GTDB taxonomy): Bacteria > Pseudomonadota > Alphaproteobacteria > Caulobacterales > Caulobacteraceae > CAIMFV01. Next base: position 2,715 of record CAIQUG010000237.1, read on the forward strand.
CGGTCGCTTTCGAGCTTGAGCTGTGCCGCCGTGCGCTCCCACTGCTCGATCTTCCGGTCAAGCTCGGCCAGCAGGACATCCTGACGCACCCGCGCGTCCTGACGTTCGCGCGCCAGCTTGTCGACATGCTCCAGGACCACTTCCAGCAGCGACACGCGCAGGGATGTGGCGATCTTCACATCGGCCGCGGTCCACGGGTCCGAGCGGCCACGGACGGTCTCGATCCAGTCCGCAAAGCTCTTCCGCGGCGACAGCCGATCGCCGTCCGGACCCGGAACGACCGGCTTGTTGGGATCCCCGGCCCAGCGGACCGTCTGAACGAGTTCCGGCCGGAACCAGATGACGTAGTCGCGAGGGCTGCGGGACACGGAGATGGCGAGGACCCCCGCCCCCTGCGCCAGGAAGGCAGACGCGGGCGGATAGACCGCTGATAATGAGTCCGTGAAGAAGACGCCGTCGGCGACGGATTCGGTGAGCCATGCGATCAGGTCCATCACGTCCGCCTTCGGCGGTGCATCTCCCGCAACGGCGAACCCGCCTTCCACCCACATCGCCAGACCGGACGAAGGAATGAAGTTCAGGAGGTTCTCCCGCAGGGTGTGGAGTCCGGCTGTGAGATCGTCCTCCCCGGACACCTGGAGAACGATCTGCTGCTGGGTGGTGGCGCTGCGCACGCGATAGGACAGGTCCTCGGATGCGATCTTCGTCTCCAGCTGGAAGGACGCGATCTGTCCGAACAGGTCGAGGGCTGCGCGGATCCTGGACGGCAGGTGCCGGGGCGACCGATGGTGGCAGGCAACCAGGCCCCAGAGGTGCCCCTCGACGACAATCGAAATCGACATCGAGGCGGCGACACCCATGTTGGCGAGGTATTCAAGGTGCAGGGGTGACACGCTGCGCAGGGCGCAGGGGCTGAGGTCCACCATCTTCCCTTCGGGCCAGCCCGCGGCTGCCAGCAAGGGTGACGGCCGATAGGTGGCATCCGGGATCAGGCGCAGCGTGTTGCGCAGGTAGAGGGCCCGGGCCTGGGCCGGGATGTCCGACGCCGGATAGCGAAGTCCGAGGTAGGACGTCATGTCCGGTGCAAGCGCCTCGGACTCCACCGCTCCGCTGTCATCGGCGAGGAACCGGTAGACCATCACGCGGTCGAACCCGGATAGGTCCCGGACCGCCGCCGCCATTTCGTCGCAGAATCCCCGGACCGTTGGCGCCGTGCACACACGGCCGAGCAGGGTCTGGACCAGCTGGAACGCGTCCGGGGGGAAATGGCCGTCCGGGTCTGCGGGTTCAAGCTCCAGGAGCAGCAGGCCGTCGCCGGTGTGAACGACCGCGTCGACGAGGGGTGCGCCGGGGGCGGGCGAAAAGGCGGCCGGCGGCAACCGTCGCGTCCCTTCGCCATTGTCCGGCGGGACCTTGATCCGGGCGCTCATCTCCGCGCCGATGAGCGTCTCGAGCGATCGCCCCAGCAGGTCCTGCGTCGCAACACCGAGGAACGCGTCGGTCCGGCCACCCGCCTGCCAGACGCGCAGGTCGTCGGGGGCGAGGGCCAGGACACAGCCGTGGGGCTGGACGGAGCCCGGAATGTGGATCTGCTCCCGGGCGCAGTTGGTGACATCCGCCCGGCCGAATGGAACCGCGTCAGACGTCATGGTCCGCTCCCGGGATGGTGGTCGGCGGATCCGCGGTTTCCATCAGGGCCTGAAAACAGCTGAAGGTCGCCAGCGCGGCGCGTTCGACCCGGTCGCCCTCTGCCGTCGTCTCGCCGAAGGCGTCGAGCATGGCGACAAAGCGGCGCCAGCTGGGACCGACGTCCGGGCCATAGCTCTGGAAGAACCGTCCGCCCGTGCTGGCCGTCACTCCCAGCGCTGCGTGAAGCCGGCGCGCGATGATCTGTCCGCCGAGGGTCGCGCCCTCAAGCACATAGAGAACGCCGAATGCCTCTGATCGACCCGTGATCGCCGGGGGCAACCCGGCGCAGGGCAACCCCTGCAGCCCGTCGTCCAAAAGCCCGAGGTGGCGGAGGTCTGCGTCCAGCCATGCGAGCTTCTCGGCCTGGAGAAAGGGCAGCCCGAAGGCGTCTACGCGGCCGGCGAGGGTCGAATAGAGGCTCCGGAACCGCAACAGCGTCTGGCCATAGGACCTCAGCGAACCGAGCCGTCCCTCGAGATCCATGGTGGCGTCCAGGGCGTCATGGGCCGCACGGGTGTTGCGACGGAGCCGCTGGTGAAGGCTAGCCGTTGCCGTTTCGCTCGCTGACGAGATCGTCGCAGGTCTGGCCATGTATCCTCAAGATCACGACGGGAACTCATGGCCATGATCGTCGCTGAGTGCGACGGTGTTTACAAGGACCGTGCAGAGGCCGCCAGCATTGCAGGCGCTTGTTGAATTTGCAGGTCACAGGTGAGATCCGATCCGCCGTGTTGCTGGACCGCGAGGGACGACCGGAATCGCATGTCTGGCCGGTGCCATTCTAGCTGCCGGATGCTGTGATCCCCGCGAATATTGCGATCTCGACGGGGAAAAACCTGACAGGAGCGGAATTTCTCCTGACGCCTTTTCCGGTGTGATGCGGTCCGGTTGATGCGGCTCCCGGGCCATCCCTGTCGGACGGACCGAACCGGCGGTTTTCCAGGCCCGGTGTCATCGGCCATCAGACGCTGGAGGGCGGGCACCCGAGGGACCGCCCTGCGGTCAAATGAAGGTTCGCGCTGTCGGGGAAACGTTCCGAATCCTGGAATTTTGTCCGGGAAATCCCCTACGACATGCTGGTCTAGTGTTCCGATTTTGTAAGTCTTCATTTCCCGAGGCGAGCCGGATGTCTTGCGCCCTCTGTGGCGACTCCTTCGATTTGTCTGATTTGGTTGACAACCGGATATGTCCGCGTAGCTTGACGCCTGCAGTTTGTTCGGTGACCTCGGCGGCCGAACAAGGGACCACGTGGACGAAGCCAAAGCAGCGGATTGACGCGGGGGTGATGCTCCTCCCTCCGTGACCAAGGCGCTTACGCGGCCGATCCCTCGCGGCCCGCATACCAAGATGCGCCGTCAAGACGAAGTACAGTTTGGCGGTTCACGTGGATCGCCAATTGGCTCCAAATCAAGGATATCGCAAATGAACGATATTGATGATCCAAACAGGGTCTGGCCAACAGGCCTGACGATCAAGGAATCGGAAGAATTACACAAGCACGTGATTGATGGTGCGAGAGTGTTCTTCGTGATCGCCGTGGTCGCCCACGTGCTGGCCTATGTCTTCACCCCCTGGCTCAAATAGGAGACCATGACATGAACCAAGGTCGAATTTGGTGTGTCGTGCAGCCGACGATCGGCTTGCCGCTGTTCCTCGGCGCTGTGGCGTTGACCTCACTCACGGTGCATGCCGCGGTCCTCAACAACACGACCTGGATGAAGGACTTCTTCGCCGGGTCGTCGAAGGCCAAGTCTGCAAAGGCTGAACTGTCCAGTCCCGTCGTCCTGGCGAATGCGGGCGCGTCCTATGACGTGCGCGTATCGAGGGCTCCGGGCGCTGACGGCGCCGTGACCGTGACGGTTGCACCCAAGGCGGGGGCGACGGCCAGCACGGATGCCGGGCTCAGTCACCCGGACCGGCTGGCGCTCAACACCAGTCCGGTACGACGGCCGTAAGGCGCGGACCATGGCAGGGTCGCGCCGTTTCGCAACCACGGGACAGCAACCCCTGCGACGAGGCGGGTGGCCGGTGAGGCCACCCGCCGGTCTACGCCTACGGCCTTTGACCGTCTCAACGCCTTTGGGCCATCCCGAATGAACCGCATCAGTCGGAAAGTGATGAACGCCTGGATCGGGCTCGGAACGCGGTTCCTCCCGTTCGCGGATGCCGCCACGCCTGACCTTCCGCTGTCGAGGTTGCTCCGCCTCGCCCTGTTTCAGGTCTCGGTCGGCATGGCCCTCGTCCTGCTGGTGGGAACGCTCAATCGGGTGATGATCGTGGAACTGGATGTTCCGGCTTCGCTCGTCGGGATCATGATTTCCCTGCCGCTCCTGTTCGCGCCGTTCCGCGCATTGATCGGCTTTCGGTCGGATACACACCGCTCCGCGCTCGGATGGCGGCGGACCCCGTACATCTATCGCGGGACGATGGCGCAATTCGGCGGGCTCGCCATCATGCCGTTTGCCGTCCTCGTGCTCGCACGGGCCGGGGCCGCGGCACACGCCCCGGTCTGGGTGGGTCTCGCCGCCGCAGCCCTGGCCTTCCTGCTCGTCGGTGCCGGTCTGCACACGATCCAGACCGCCGGCCTCGCCCTGGCGACGGACCTGGCAAGGACGGAAACGCAGCCGAAGGTCGTCGGACTGATGTATGTCATGCTGGCGCTCGGCATGATCGTCAGTGCGCTGATCTTCGGCGCCCTGCTTTCGGATTTCACCCCGGGCCGCCTCGTCCAGGTGATCCAGGGCGCAGCGGTCGTCACGGTCATCCTGAACGGGACCGCGCTCTGGAAGCAGGAGCCGAGACGCTCGGCGGCAGAACTGGACGCCCTGCCGGCCGCGGTGGGGTTCCGCGAGGCCTGGATGGCGTTCGCCAAGGGCGGGTCTGTCCTGCGCCGACTGGCCATCGTGGGTGTCGGCACCATGGCCTTCAGCATGGAGGATGTCCTGCTGGAGCCCTATGGCGGGCAGATTCTCCACCTCCCCGTCGCCGACACCACCAAGCTCACGGCGACCTTCGCCATCGGCGGGCTGGCGGGCTTTGCGCTCGCATCGCGGGTCCTCGGCCGTGGTTTCGATCCCTTCCGCATGGCAACGATCGGGGCGGCGGTCGGCATCCCGGCGTTCCTCTGTGTGATCGCCGCCTCACCCGCGGCGTCCGCGCCCCTGTTCGCCCTGGGAACGCTGTTCATCGGCTTCGGCGGCGGATTGTTCAGCCACGGAACCCTGACCGCGACCATGAACCAGTCGCCGGACCATCAGCGGGGACTGGCTCTGGGTGCCTGGGGTGCCGTCCAGGCGTCCGCCGCCGGCATCGCCGTCGCCCTTGGGGGCGTCATCCGAGACGGCCTCGTCCAGTCCGGCGTCCGTCCGAACGCGGCCTATGACAGCGTCTACGGACTTGAAATTCTGCTGCTTGCAGGCACGCTGGTCTTTGCTGTTCCCCTGGTGCGCCCGGGACACCGCCGACCGACGGCGCGCCGGATGGAACCGACCCAGCAGATCGACTTTCCGATGAACCCCAACACAAAGACAGGCACCCATGACTGAAATCATCAGCCGCCTCTATGCAACCCGAAAGGCTGCCGAAGCCGCCGTGGAGTCGCTTGTGGACCGTCGCTTCAACCCGTCGCTGATCTTCGTCGTCGGGCCGCCGCCGACGCCGCCGGTGAACGATACGGACCGGGCGTGGGCTCTGGAAGCCCTTGCGGCGCAACTGATGAAGGGCTGGGTTCTGAAGTCGCAGGCCCGGGTCTACGCCGAGGAAATCCTCGCAGGCGGCGTCGTTGTTACCGTCCATGCCGGTTTCGGCTACGCGCAGACGGCCGGTGAGGTGCTGGACGAAGCGGGGCCGGCTCCCTCCCGTATCGTGGAGCCTGAACGGGTCTATCTGGACTATGACGAGGCCGCACCCCTTTCCAGCATGCTGGGTCTGCCGGTGTTGTCCGACAGCCATTCGAGCTTCTCGCGATTCTTCAGCATGCAGATTCTCGTCGGCGCGCACGGCTCCCTGTCGGAGCTGCTCGAACTTCCCCTGCTGGCGAAGGCGCGGACGTCGAACTCGAGTTTCGGCCTGCCATTGCTGACCAAGGGCTCGACCCCTCTTTCGTCGTTGCTGAAGCTCCCGACCCTGACCCGATAGTCCCCGTCATCGGGGTGGCGTGAGCCCGACCGGTCTCGAACGCCACGGCGGATGCGCCGACGACAGCGCGGCAGGTGCAACGGCTCGCGGCGTCTGGCCAGGATGGAATGTGGCCGTTGACCTGGATAGGGTCGTCTCCATGCCAACCCGGCCAGACATGCTTGCCGCCGCCAACAACGCCGCATGGTGTGCCGCTGTCTGGCGCGCCCACGGTCTGGCGGTCGAGCGGCAAAGCGGCATGCTTATCTGCCTCGCCGAGACGCCGCGCTTCTACCCGAACGCTGTCACCCTCGATCCGGGGCACGACACGACGGAACAGCGCGCGCTGCTGGCCGGCCTGTCCCGGAACGTCCCCTTTGAATTCAGCGTGAAGGACAGCTTCAATTCATTGGCTTTGGGTGATCTGGGGTTTGATCTCCTGTTCGAGGCGAGCTGGATCTGGCGTGAACCGCAGGGGACCCGCGAGGGCCGCGGAAGCCTCGCGTGGCATCGGATCGGTGCCGACCAGCTTGCGAACTGGGAAGCCGCCTGGAGGGGGCGCGTCGAGGTGCCAACGGAACGGACCTTCCCGGACAGGCTGATGCACGATGACAATGTTCGGGTGCTTGCGGGCGTCGATGGCCGGTCCGGCATCGTTGCGGGCCTCATCGCCTACGCAGCGGCCGGCGTTGTCGGACTCACCAATGCCTTCGGACCGGAGCTTCCGGGCCCTTCGGTGATGGCGGAACTGACGTCGGACGCGCCGCTCGTGGGCTATGAGCGCGGCAGGGCCCTGGCGGACAGCCGGCGCCAGGGGTTCGTCCCGGTGGGCGATCTCGCGGTCTGGGTGAAACCCGCGGGGGCACCGCTTTGACGGGATCGAATGACGTCGATCCGGCCCCGTCATCGCGCAGACCCAGCCGTCAGCAGCTTTTCTTGCTCTGTGTCTCGATGGCGTCGAGAGTCGCCTGTGTCAGGGCGTCGCGCTCGTCCGGCGTGCCGATCGGAATATCGGCATAGATGACCATCTGGTCCGCCGCGCCGGCCATCGTGCCCAGCACCTCGACGACCTTGGCCTTGTCGATGGCCTGCAGGAGGGCGCTGGTCTTGAAGGGACCGCGCCCCATCAGAAGTTCGTACGTGCCATTGCTGGCGCGCTCGAGGGCCTTCACGGCATAGACCTGGTCGCCGACGGTCACACGCAGGTCGATTGGTCCCGTCACCGACTTTTCCGGGAAGGTCAGGCGCATGCCCATGCCGTTGAAGTCGGTACGCTCACCGCGCGCGGTGACCGTGATGTCGAAATGGACGGCAACCTTTCCGACTTTCGCGGGTCCCTTGCCGGTGACCAGCATGGTGTCGGGAACGAGAACGTACTGCATCATCGTCATGAGGCCGTCCTTAATCTCCATCTCGGCCTCTCCGCGGCCCATATCGCTGCGGACCTCGACGTGGCACTTGCCGCCCTTGCCTTCGCTGACGGTCACCACCGGGGCGGCTGCCGGCGCGGCTGGTGCCGGCGCTTTCGGCGCGACCGGTGCACTCGGCTTCGGTATCGACACGGTCGATGCCGGCTGGTTCACGTAGGGGTTGTGAAGAACGACGTCTCCGAATGGATTGGCACCGGCCGCGATGAAATGCTTGACGAAGGCGGCCATCTTGGTGGCGGCGGCGTCCTGCGTTCGCTCCCAGTTGCAGTTGCCGCGTGACTTATTGACGTCCCCGAGCAGTCCGGACCCCTTCACGCTCCCGAGATAGAAATCATAGGCGTTGTCTACACTGGCGCTATCTGCGGCCACGGGATGGATCGTGTAAAACACCCGGTTCCGGTCGCCGTCATAGATCTGGCAGGTCATATATCCGTTGGCCGCCTGTGCCGCCGCAGGGGCGAGCCAGGCCAGCGCGGCAGCGCCGAGCAGGGCGAGGGTGTGAGTGCGGGACATGGGTTTCGGGCTCCGGTGAATGTCGGTCGGGGGTTGGGTGTGAGACATGCCGGCACCGCCTAGGGGCGCATGAGGGCGGCGAGCTCGGGGTCGGTCTTCAGGGCCTCGATCGCCGCCTGATCGCCCTGCTGGGCGGCCTTGCTCATCCACTGCGCCGCCAGGCGGCGATCCTTCGGGACGCCGAGGCCGTCATAATAGAGCCGTGCGAGATATTCCTGGCCGAAGGGAGACTGTCCCTCGGCGGACAGCCGGATGAGTTCGGCGCCGTGCGCGATATCCTTCGGGTAACCGTCGCCCTGGATCAGCGCCATGCCGTAGCGGGCCTGCCCATCCGCCGAGCCCCGGTCCGCGGCCCGCTTGAGCAGGGCGAGAGCGGCCGGCGGGTCCCGGGTCACGCCCCGTCCATCGATGGTCAGCAAGGACAGGAAATAGGACCCGTCGGCCGAGCCGTGCTGGTCCGCCTTGCGAATGAGGTCGACGGCGGCGGCCTCGTTGCGGGTGATGCCCAGACGTCCCTGGACGAGGCCATAGAACCCGTAGAACGCCTCGGCATCGCCGTAGCCCAGCTCCGCGGATCGCTTGATCAGGTCGACCCCCCGGGGAACGTCCTTCTCCACGCCGCTGCCGCCCGCATAGAACTGGCCGAGGTCGTACATGGAACTCGGGTCGTTCTGGGCGGCGGCCAGCTTCAGATACTTGATCACCTTGACGCGGTCGTGGGCGGCCCCGACACCGAGGCGGTAGACGACCCGTCCCAGGGCATTCTGTGCGACGACCTCGCCGGCGTCGGCGGCGCGTTCCAGCATGGCCACGCCCTCTGGCTGGGGCTTGTCCGGGTCGATCTTCGCGGCGGCCGACAGGGTGTAGAACCCATAGAGGGCCTCGGCGTAGTGCTCCCCCGTCTCGGCGGCGTGCTTCAGATGTGCGAGGCCGGACGCGCGATCTGCAGGTCCGCCCTGGCCGTTATACAGCATGGCACCGTACAGGGCCGCGGCGGGGATGTGGCCCTGATTGGCGGCCGCGGCGAACCACCTGCGGGCCTGCGCATCGTCCCGGGCCGTCGCCCCGTAGCCCGCATAATAGATGCGCGCGAGATTGAACTGGGACTGAACCTGACCGGCCGCGGCCTCCTGGCTGATCCGCGCGAAGGTCTGGGCCTCGGTTTCCGTCCGGTAGACCTTGAAGGTGTAGGTCTCAACCACGGAGGCGGGTCCGGTGGAATGATAGCCATACGGCGTGTAGCCGCCGGATCCACCGGAGCTGCCGGATCCGCTCGAGCTCGAACTGCCAGAGGACCGGCTGCGGTTCTCGAAGTCCTGCTGCTGCCGGCGCTGGGACTGCTCGTTGGCCCGGTCAGCGGCTGCGGCATTGGCGCGCATCTCCGCCATCATCCGCTGGCGGTTGGCCTCGTCATTGGCCTGGTTCCAGTCGGCGTGGGCCACGGCCGGAATGAGGGCGGCGAGGCCGACAGCAGCGGCGACCAGTCGCGCCGGAAACCGGGTCTTGCGCATGGGAGGGCTCCTTGATCGCCGGTGCTGTCTCAGCAGCCTGCCGCCTTCTGTTTGTTCAGGGCGTCGCTGAGGTTCTGCGTCAGGGCATCACGCTCGGCCCGCGTGCCAATCGGGACATCGGCGTCCAGGAGTTCCCGGTCCCGGGAACCGGCTGACGTGACCCGCACATGGATCAGATCGGCCTTGCCATAGGCCTCCAGGGCGTCGTCGTCCGTGGAAGGCGGGCCCCTCAGCCGGGCCGCATAGCGGTTGGACGCGTCTGCCGTCAGTCCAAGCCCCGTGAACGTCACATCGCCCATCGTCACCGTCAGATCGATCGGCCCCGACGGGGTGCCCGACGGGAAGGTCAGATGCGCATCGAGGCCGTCAAAGTTCGCCGTTGCGCCAACGACAATGTTCATGTCGAATCCGACGAGAACCGGGGCTGCCTTCAACGGCCCCGTCCCCGGGGCCGACCTCGGGGTGAACCGAAATGCCAAAAGAGTCTCGGCCCCCCGGCCCGCATCCGTTCGGGTTTGCGCTTCGGCCTGGCCGACACCGTTCCGAACCGTCACGTGGCAGCGCCCGCCGGAGTCCGGACCGGCGACCACGGCAGCAGCGGCCGGCTGAGACGGGCAGTCCCGCAGGAGGTTGGACAGATCGTCATCGGTCTGGATCAGACCGGTCATCTTGGCCTTGTCCGCCTTGAAGTCGCCGAACATATCCCGGCCGATCAGCTTCAGAACCTCGGTCGCGAGGGGGCGTGCCTCGGCATAATAGGGCTTGGCGGACCGGGCGTTGCGACACAGGAGCATCCTGTCCGGCGGGTTACTGGTCGCCCGCGCCGCGTTCCGGGCGGCGGTGATGGCCCCGATCTCGCTGTCGGCCATGCCGGCATAGAGCCCGGCGCGGACCAGCTGTTTCACCCAGGCTTCCCGCGCCTTCTGCCGCGCCCGCGCCGGAGCGTCGGCGTAGGCCTTCGCGCGGGCGGCGGCGATGGCCTGTTCGGACGCCTCCCTCGACGCCTCGGCCTTGCGGGCCTCGTTGTTGCGGTCATAGATGTCCTGCTCCTCGCGCCGCATCTCCCGTTCGATCGCCGGTGCGTTCGCGCTCGGGTCCGGGGGCCTGTTCGGATCGACGGCTTGGGGTTGTGCGAAGGCTTCGAGGCAGGACACGCTGGCGAGCAACAAGATCACTGCGCCGCGCTTGAAACCGGAACTCATCACACTCCACCCCTGACCTTGGACCGACCGTTCGTCACGCGCCTCAATAGCGGCAGCGCAGGGATCCGTTCTTGGCGGCTGCCAGCTGGGCCTCCAGCGTGCCCTTCAGATCCGTCGCCGCCTTCACCACCTCGGCGGCCTCGTCCTCGGGCTTCATCTCCTTCAGGGCATCGATCCCGCGCTGGGCGTCGATGCAGGGGACCTTGGTGGCGCCCCAACCCCCGCCGCTCCAGCGGTAGTAGGCGGCGCACGCATACACCTGGGACATGAGGGCCCACCGCGGCGTCTTTCCGTATTCGTGGGATATCTGCTCGAGCTTCATGCCCTCGCAGCTCGACCGCATGTTGCCGAGGATTGCCTGGGGGTCCACCGCGGTGGTCTCGTCGCCCGCGACGGCCGCCATGGCCTGCGTCCGCTTGAGCCAGATGGCCTGAGCCTCGGGCTGGAACTGTGTGCCCGCCAGGGCGACGGCCGGGGCCCCACCCGAGGCCACGAGACCGACGATTGCTGCGAAACCGAGGGACTTGCTCATTTCCATCACTCCACACACCGACCACATGTCCTGTGGGTGCATTGGGATCACGGCCGGGACGGCGGAAACATCCCCATTTGGGGGGTTGACCACTGGCGGCAGGACAACCTCTGCTGGTGTCATGACCGATCCCGCCGCCGAGGCCTTCCTGCGTGCCTTCCGCGCCGCCAGTGCGGACGGGCGGGCCATGGACGTCATCGCGTCAGACGCGGACGGGTTCGCAGCCGCTCTGGAGGCCAGCCCGGATGCCGTTCGCCAGGCCCTGGACGAGGCCGGTGGTTTCTCCGGTGGTTCCGCGATGGTGCCGGGCACCGCCTTCGCGACCGCGGCCTGCCGCGCCGATGGCCGGATCCTCGTCTCGGACGAGGCCTTCGCCGCCCTGGATCTGTCGCCGCGGGCCCTGTCCCAGGCGTCCCGGACCGCGCTGGGGGAAGCGCCGCGGCTGTCTTCCATCATCGATGACCGGCGGGGACATCCGGTGGCCGTGGTCATCGCCCGGGCCGACCGCGCCCTGACCTGGCCGCTCAGCCCCACGGTGCGGGCGGCCCTGGCCACCGGCGTCGCGGACTTCGCCGTGATGGGCGTCGCAACGACCGACGGGGTGGACTGGTCCATGCTGCTGTCCGCCTGGACCTTCAGCCGGGCCGAGACCCGGCTTGCCGCCGCCCTCGTCCGGACCGGGGACCTGCGGGTCGCCGCTGCGGACGCCGGGGTCAGCTACGAAACCGCCCGGGAGACCCTGGCGTCCTCCATGGCCAAGACCGGGGCCCGCCGTCATCCGGAGTTCGTGCGGCAGCTGGCGCAGTTGGCCTTCGGCGAGCTGCCCGATAACGACGCCGTCTGGCGCACCCTGGCGGACGCCTATGACCTGACCCCGCGCCAGGGCCGACTGGCGCTTTTGATCGCGCTGGGTGCCACCCGGGCGACCGCCGCCGACGCGCTGGGCGTGTCGGACCAGACCGCCAAGGCCGACCTCAAGGTCATCTTCGAGCGGTGCGGCGTGCAGAGCGGGGCGGCCCTGGGACGGATCGTCGCCGAAACCGACGCCCTCGCCCGCCTCGCCTCCGCCACCGACGTGGCGTTGCTGTCCCGGAGCGACGCCCCCATGCCCCTGCGCTTTGTCCGCCGCCGCCGGGCACCCGGCCGGATCGCCGTGGAAGACCACGGTGAACGAGACGGAAGACCGGTGGTGATCCTCCATACGCCGATCAACGGTCGACAGGTTCCGAGGGGTCTGGTGGCGGCCCTTCGGGCCCGGGGGCTTCGGCCGATCAGCGTGGAACGGCCAGGCTTCGGTCTGACGACGGGATCCACCGGGGACGTGGTGGAGGAGGCCTGCGCGGACCTCGTCGACGTGCTCGACACGCTGGGTCTGAAGCGGGTGCGGCTGCTCGGCCGCAGCGTGATCATGCCGCTGAGCTTCGCCGCCCGTCATCCGGACCGGGTGGAAAGCGGTGTCCTGATGGCGGCCTCACCCCCCGGCACACGACCGCGCGGCGGGCTGATCTCCACCGTGATCGACCTGGCCCTGGATCACCCGAACCTGGTGGAGGGGTTTGCGAGGCTGATGGTCCGCTCCTCCAGCGAGCAGGCGATCATGCGGCTGAGCGAACGCTCCATGGCCGCCTCGCCGGCAGATCTCTCCGCCCTGGCCCGTCCCGACAATCGGGCGGACTGGATCAAGGCGTGCCGCCAGTCGTCAAGCGGCGACGGCTTCGCCCGGGAGTTCGTGCTGCATGCGGATGGAGGGGTCGTTCCCGTCGGTGCTGAAGCGACCCCCTGGACCGTGTTGATCGGCGCGCAGGACATGCTGGGCGCCGGCATCGGTGACGGTCTGGACCTGTGGCGGCGCGCCATGCCCTCCGCGCGTCTGACCCTGGTGGCGGACGGCGGACGGCTGCTGCACATCAGCCATCCGGATGTCGTCGCCGAGGCGCTCGCATCCCGGGGCCCCGCATGACACCGCCACCTCACGTCCTGTCGTTCCGCCCCGGCGAACGACCAGGAAATGGATTGACAGTCTAAATTTAGACTGAAAAGAAAGGCGTCTCATCGGAACCCACTGCACGGACGGCCCGGATGTCAGCGCCTATCCCCGTTCTCGACGATGCGGCCATCGTCCGGCTGCTGGCGGATGTGGATGTTCCGCGGCTGTTGCGCGGCATGTTCGCCAGCCTGCAGGCCGGGGCGGCCGTCCAGCCGCCGCAGACCCTCACCGAGTTTCCGCAGACCTCCGGCGACGTGATCACCTATTCCGGCATTCTCGAACCCGTACGGGCGTTCGGGGTCAAGCTGTCGCCCTACATCGCCACCTCCGGCCCGCCCCTTATCACCGCCTGGACGCTGCTGATGTCCCTCGAGACCGGCGCGCCGCTGATGCTGTGCGACTCGAAGCGGCTGACCACCGAGCGGACGGCGGCGACCACTGCGGTGGCCGTGGACCTGCTGGCCCCGGCGCAGGGCGAGGGGCTGGCGATCATCGGTACCGGTGACATCGCCTTTGCCCACCTTCGGCATGCGCTGTCGCTGCGCCCCTGGACGCGGATCACGGTGGCGTCCCGCCGCACCGCGACCGAGCCTGCCGCCGCCTTCGAGCGCTTCACCGCCCTTGATCCGCGCGTCACGGTCTGTGCTTCGGTGGAGGCCGCTGTGGAAGGGGCAGGGGTGATCCTCTTGTGCACGTCGTCCGGCACGCCGGTGCTGGATCCCCGTCGGCTGAAGACCCCCGCCCTGATCACCTCGATCAGCACCAATGTCGCCCGCGCCCATGAAATTCCGCCGGTCGCGCTGCCGGACCTCGATGTGTTCTGCGACTACCGCCCGACCGCGCCCCTGAGCGCGGGGGAGATGGTGATCGCCGGCGAGGACCATGGATGGTCCCCGCAGGCCATCGTGGCCGACCTGCCGGAACTGGTGTCCGGGACGGTGCGGCCCGATGTGACCGGGCGTCACCGCTTCTTCCGCTCCATCGGGCTCGGACTGGAAGACATCGCCGTTGCCGCCGAAATCCACCGCGTCCTGATGGCCGCGCAGAAGGGAACCTGACCGTGAAAATCGAGGACTTCGGCGTCGAGATCTGGATGAACGCCCACGAGACGACCTGCCGGTTGAACATCGCCGAGACCTGCGTCGACTCCATCACCTTCGCCGAGCTCATGCAGATGGCGGGCAAGACGCAGGCCATCCTGGGAGAGCTCAACGCCCTGAAACTCACCTATGGGGCCATCGAAGGCACCGCGCGCCTCAAGCAGGCCATCGCGGCACTCTACACGGGTCGCGTCGCGTCCGATGTACTGGTCACTCACGGGGCGGCCGGGGCCAATGCCCTGCTGTACGGAGCCCTGATGGAGCCGGGTGACGAAGTGATCGCCATCGTGCCCACCTACCAGCAGCACACCTCCATCCCGGAAAGCCTCGGGGCCGTGGTCCGGCCGCTGACGCTGCGGATCGAAGACGGATATCAGCCGGACCTCGTGGCCCTCGAGGGGCTGATCACGCCGCGCACCCGGCTGATCTCGCTGACCAATCCCAACAACCCGACGGGGGTCCTGGTCCGCGACGAGGTTCTGGCGGGCATCGCGGAGATCGCGGCGCGCCACGATCTTTGGGTGATCAGTGACGAGGTCTATCGGGGGGTGAACCAGGCCGATGACGTCCTGTCGACCTCCATCGCCGAGATCTACCCCAAGGGCGTCGCCGTCGGCAGCATGTCGAAGGCCTTTGCGCTGGCCGGGTTGCGGCTGGGCTGGATCGTCGCCCCGCCCGCCCTTCTGCACCAGGTGATGATCCACCGGGACTACAACACGATCAGTGTCGGCATGATCGACGACCTGATCGCCAGCATCGCCCTGGAGAACCGTGAGGCATTGCTGGCCCGCAACCGGCAGATCGTCCGGACCAATCTCGAGATCCTGGCCCGGTGGGTCGATGCGGAACCGTCCATATCCTGGTTCAAGCCGACCGGGGCGACCGTGACGCTGCTGACCTATGACCTCGACATGCCGTCGCGGGAGTTCTGCAAGCGGCTGCTGGACGAGACCGGGGTGCTGCTGGTGCCGGGATCCGTGTTCGGTGTCGAGGGCACGGTCCGCATCGGCTTCGGCAACGGCACCGAGACGCTGAAGGCGGCGCTTCCGGCCGTGTCGGCCTTCCTGCGGAAACACGGCCGGTGACAAGGGCGGACGGGCTTGTCGCGCGATGCCGGCCGATGGCCGACGGGCTCGCCGCGCTGTTCCATCCCCATGTGGAGGTGGTGGTGCACGATCTGGCCACCCAGACCGTCGCCTACATCGCCAACAATCTGTCGCGGCGGGCGCTGGGGGACGAGTCGGCCCTGGACGAGATCCGCTTCCACGCGGACGAGGACGTCATCGGGCCCTATGAGAAGATCCACTGGAATGGCGCCCGGATCCGATCGATCAGCATCGTGACGCGGGATGCAGCCGGCGCGGCGGTCGGCCTGATCTGTGTGAACATGGACCTGTCGGTATTCGAAGGGGCGCGCACGGCCCTGTCGGTCCTGCTCGACCGCACGGACATCCGGCCGCAACCGGACCAGCTGTTCAAGGACGACTGGCAGGAGCGGATCAACCTGTTCCTGCGGGACTGGCTGTCGGTCCGGGGGGCAACGCTTGCCGGGCTCGGCCGGACCGAGAAACGGGCCCTGATCGAGGCCCTCTACGCCGAGGGGGCGTTCACCGGTCGCAGCGCCGCTCCTTACGTGGCCAATCTCCTCGGGCTGTCCCGGGCAACGGTGTTCAACATCCTGAAGCCGCTCCGGTCCGGCTGAAGGGACAGGCACCCACCCGTCCGGCTGCCTCCAGATCGTCCGATCCGGGAAAAGGCGGCGCAACCGGCTTGTGACGGGGGCCGCGGTGAGCTCATTCTGGAAAAGGTTCGATGGGAGTTGATGCAATGCGGTTCGGAATGCGTCTTGCCGGTCTGGTCGCCGGTCTGTCCGCCCTGGCGGGTCCTGCCGGGGCCAGCGAGATGACCACGGCGCTCCGGCCTGATCAGGCCCGGTTTGTCGAGCTGTTCCGCGAGATGGTGGAGACCAACACCACGGCCTCCTCCGGCAGCTGCACCCGGGCGGCGGAGCAGGTGGCGACGCGTCTCAAGGCAGTCGGCTATGCGGACGCAGACATCCACGTCTTCGCTGACCCCGACCGGGCCCAGGACGGGGGCATCGTCGCGATCCTGCCGGGCCGCAACCCCGCGAAGAAGGCCGTGCTGCTGCTGGCGCACCTGGACGTGGTGGAAGCCCGCCGGGAGGACTGGACCCGCGACCCCTTCAAGCTCGTTGAGGAGGGCGGCAACTTCTACGGACGGGGTGTGTTCGACGACAAGTACCACGCCGCCATCTGGGCGGATCTCATGGTCCGCTACAAGGCGGAGGGGTTCCGTCCCGAGCGCACCGTCAAGATGGCGCTGACCTGCGGCGAGGAGAGCAGCGGTCTCCACGGCATTGACTATCTGCTCCAGCATCACCGGGACTGGGTCGACGCCGGCTTTGCCCTGAACGAAGGGGGCGTGGGCGAGAGCGACGACCACGGCACCCGCGTCCTGCTGGGCGTGCAGACCGCGGAAAAGGTCTATCAGGACTTCAAGCTCGAGGTGACCAATCCGGGCGGGCACAGTTCCCAGCCGGTGAAGGACAACGCCATCACTCGCCTGTCCGCCGCCCTGGTCCGTCTGGGAGACCTCGAATTCCCGACCCAGCTCAACGACACCACCCGCACCTATTTCACCCGGCTGGCCGCGATCAAGGGTGGCGAGACCGGGGCGGCGATGCTGGCGCTGGTCAAGAACCCGCAGGATGCCGCAGCAGCCGAGACGATCAACCGGAACAAGGCCTGGCATTCCATGCTGCGCACGACCTGCGTGGCCACCATGCTCAATGGCGGACACGCCACCAACGCCCTGCCGCAGCGGGCCAATGCCAATGTGAACTGCCGGATCTTCCCGGGCGACAGCATCTCCTACGTGCTGAACACCCTGAGCGATGCGGTGAAGGATCCGCAGGTCAAGGTGACGGTCGTGCCGCCGCAGACCCTCACCCCCCCGCCGCCGCCCCTGACGCCGGCGATCATGAAGCCCATCGAGCAGGTCGCCGCCGAGGTCTATCCGGGTGTGCCGGTGGTGCCCAAGCTCGAGACCTTCGCAACCGACGGTATCTACACCAACACCTCCGGAATCCCGACCTACGGAGTCTGGGGCCTGTTCGTCGATGGAAACCTCGGAAATATCCACGGGTTGAACGAGCATGTCGGTGTCCGGGAGCTCTTCGAGGGCCGGGATTTCCTCTACAAGCTGGTGAAGCTCTACGGACGCGGCGCTGGCGGTTAGGCGCGGCCGGCCGGACAGGGGCGAGGCGCGCTACGGCCGCCCGACAATCGGAATGCTGTCTGGAAGGAGAATGTTTGGACTTTCCGCCCATTATCCTTGCCGATCGCAATGCTGAACCCGAAAGTCCCAGGGCCTGGACGTGACGACCCCCCGTTCAACCATCTCCACGCCGCCGCCCGGCGGTTCCGGACGCGTGGCAGCAGATCTGTCGGTTGCGGCGGCGGTCGGCGTCGGCGTGACCGTGTTCGTCGCCTGCCTGATATCCCTCAGCATTCCGCACATCCTGCATACCGACGTGCTGATCTGGCCGGTCAACGCCATCGTCATTGCCCTGACCCTGAACGCCGGGCGTCCCCGGTTCGTCCCGATGCTGCTGGCCGCCTGGATCGGCGATGCCGCCGCCAGCCTTGCCGTGGGCGAGACCCCTTGGATGGCCGCCGTCCTCTCCAGCTGCAACATGGCGGCGGTCGTCGTATCATGGATGGGAACTCGTCGCTTCGTCGGGTCGAGTGACCGGATCTTCGAGAGCAAGGGCCTGTGGCGGTTCATCGTCATCGCCGGCGGGGTTGCACCGCTGGCGTCGGCGGTCATTGCCGCAGCTGCCTTCGGCGGCCTCGAGCGCACCCGCACCTGGATCATGCTGGGGGAGTGGGTCATCGCCAACGGCCTTGGCGCGGTGATCTTCGTGCCGATCCTGCTGGTGGTCGGGGGTGCCCGCCGCCGGCTGGCGGCCCTGCCCCTGACGCCACGAGCCGTCCTGGCCCTGGTGGCGCTGACGGCGGTCGCCTCGCTGGTCTTTGCCCTGGACTACCAATACGCCTTCCTGCTGTTCCCCATCTTCCTGCTGGCCGTGTTCGAGGGCGAGATCATCGGGGCGGCGGCCGGCAGTCTGCTGATCATGCTCGCCGGCGTCGTCACGGAGGCCGTCCGCCGATCGGTCCTCGGACACTACCGGGTCATCTCCGATGCGGACATGCTGGGTACCCAGCTGTTCCTGACCGCCATCACCCTGGTCGGACTACCCCTCGCCACAACCCTCGAGCAGCGCCGCGCCCTGCGCGCCCGCCTGTCGGAAAGCGAGGAGAACTATCGCGGTCTCACCGAAGCGTCAGAGGACCTGATCACCCGCATCGACCTGGACGGGTTCATCACCTTCGCCTCCCGGTCCAGCGTTTCCTTCGGCCATCCGCCGGGTGTCCTGGTCGGCCAGCGCTTTGCGGACCTTGTGTTTGACGATGACCGGGCCCGGGTCTTGGCGTTTCTGGAGCTGCTGCAGACCGGACACGGGGGCGGTCCCGCCGCGGAACAGATCGAGTTCCGTCTGGTCGACCCGTCCGGCCATGCCCGTTGGGTGGAGGCCAAGGCCGGCGTGATCGCCAATGCCGATGGCCTCACCGTTGCCGTGGTCAAGGTGCTCCGTGATGTCACCCGACGCAAGATCTACGAGTCCGAACTGGCCGCCGCCCGGAGCGAGAGCGAGGCCGCGACCCGGAGCAAGGCGGAATTCCTCGCCAATATGAGCCACGAAATGCGCACCCCGCTGACCAGCGTCATCGGCTTCACCCGGCTGGCGCTGGGCGAGCGGGGCCTGTCCGAGGTGGCGGCCGGGTTCCTGAACAAGGCGGTCAACGCCGGATCCCTGTTGCTGTCGATCATCAACGATGTGCTCGACTATTCGAAGATCGAGTCCGGTCATTTCACCATCCACCGGGGACCGGTGTCCCCCCGTGCCCTCGTCCGGCAGGTGACCGAGCTCTTTGCCGAACCGGCGGCCGAGAAGGGGCTGAGGCTGACCACCGAGGTGGACAGTCCCGACGAGGTCGAGATCTCGCTGGACCAGGACCGCATCAAGCAGGTGCTCCTGAACCTCGTGGCCAACGCGGTGAAGTTCTCCAGTCGCGGCGTGGTCAGCATCCGGGCGCGCTGGTCGCCGGAGGGCGATCTCCTTCGGGTCGAGGTCGGCGACGAGGGGCCCGGCATCTCGCCTGAGGACCAGCCCAGGCTGTTCACGCGGTTTTCCCAGCTGAACCAGACGGCGCGCCCGTCCGTCGGCGGCACGGGCCTCGGGCTGGCCATCTGCCGCGGTCTGGTGGAGGCCATGGGCGGCCGGATCGGGGTCGTCAGCGCCCTCGGACAGGGGGCGATGTTCTGGTTCGAGGTTCCGGCACCGGCGGCCACCGGTGCCGATCAGCCCGACGAGAGGGTCCACGAGATTGACCTCGACGGCATGCGCGTCCTGGTCGCCGATGATCACAGGGAGAACCGCGAGCTGGTGCGGGCGATCCTGACCCCCTTCGGGGCATCGGTGGCCGAGGCGTCCAGCGGCGATCAGGCGGTTCAGGTCGCCGGGGCCCGGTCCTTCGACCTGATCCTGATGGGCCTGCTGATGCCGGATGTCGACGGCGTGGCGGCGATGCGGAGGATCCGCGCCGCGACGGGACCCAACCAGTCAGCACCGATCATCGCCTTTTCCGCGGGCCTCGAGACACTGAGTCCCGACCAGATCTCCGATGACGGGTTCGATGATGGCCTGTCCAAGCCGATCCTGCCGGCAGCGCTTCTGCAACTGGCCCTGAAGTACGCGCCGGTCCCGGCCGAGGCGGGCTGACGGCCCGCGGCGACTGGCGGGCCGGCTCCGGATCGGTCAGGATGCCGCTGATCCGGATCGGGGGCGGGGTGGATGGGCAGCACTATCAGCAGATGGGCCGCAGCGGCAGCTCTGGCGATCTGGCCTCTGGCCTTGAGTCCGGGCGCGTGGTCGAGCCATGCCGCTCCCGCCCGGTTTGCCGTGATCGACATGCACTTCCATGCTGATCGCCCCGATGCGGAGGGACCCCCGGGGGGGAAGATCTGTGCCCCCTATGCCGATTGGGCGCCGCGGGATCCGGGCCGTCCGATCGAGGATTATCTCGACGGGTTCACAGTGCACCCCACCTGTCCGCATCCCCTCAGCGCGCCCTCGGATCCGGCGGAGCTGCGGGACCGGGGCCTTGCGGCGCTGGCCCGCGACAATGTGCTCGCCCTGGCAGGCGGCGACGCGGACACCGTCGAGGACTATCGCGCCCATTCGCCGGATCGGATCCTGCCGGCGGCGGGCTTTGGCGGCGGGGACGACTTCCCGTCGCTGGAGTCCTTGCGGCACCTGCACGCCGCCGGACATCTGAAGGCGTTGAGCGAGATCACGACCCAGTATGCCGGGATTGCGCCCGACGATCCCCGCCTCGAGCCCTATTATGCCCTGGCCGAGGCGCTGGACATTCCGGTCGGCCTGCATCTGGGACCCGGCCCGCCGGGGACGGCCTATTTCGCGACCCCGAAGTATACGGCCGCCGCGGGCGATCCCTTCCGGCTGGAGCCGGTGCTGCTGCGTCATCCCAGGCTTCGGGTCTATGCCATGCACGCGGGGTGGCCCATGGGGGATGCGATGATCGCCATGATGTACGCCCATCCCCAGCTCTATGTGGACATCGGGGTCCTCGACTACGCCTATCCCCGGAAGGACTTCTACGCCTATCTCCGCCGGCTGGTGGACGCGGGCTTCGAGCAGCGCATCCTGTTCGGGTCGGACAACATGGTCTGGCCGGACGCCATCGGCATCGCGATCCGCCGCATCCGCGGGGCACCCTTCCTGACCCCGCACCAGAAGCAGCTGATCCTGCATGACAATGCGGCGCGCTTTCTTCGCATCCCCGGCTGACGGACCGTTGCTGCAGGGCTCTGCGGGTTTGACGGCCCGGGGCAAAGGGCCCTGAGGGCGAGCCGGATGACCAACATGCGCGCAATCCGCCGACCGGTCTGTGCAAATCGGTGGCGAATATCCCGCCTGCCGGCAAATCTTAAAACTTCAGTGACGGTGACGCTTGTCGCGGACGGAAGACAGCCGGACAGTCCACCCTTAGCGAGGCGCGGGAAGTTGTCGCAGGTCGTCAGTGACGGTCGCGGTAGTCCTTGAAGACTTCGCAAGGCGGAATGAGACGCAGGATCGGCCCATCAGATTTTTGGACCGGGGGATACCTGAATATGCGTGCTCTTCTCACTGGAACCAGCGTTGTCGCGCTGTTGAGTTCCTTTGCTGTTGCAACAACTGCGCATGCGGCGGCGGCGCCCGCGCCTGAAGCCACCAATGTCGAGGCGGTCATCGTCACCGGCACGCGGACAACGGGTCTGAAGGCGGCCGACAGTGCTGCCCCGATCGAGGTGCTGGGCTCGGACGTGCTGAAGCGCGTCGGCCAGCCGGACCTGATCCAGAGCCTCGCGCAGAACGTTCCGTCCTTCACCGCCGAGGCGCTGGGGGGTGATACGGCGAATCTCACTCTTTCGGCCCGCCTTCGCGGGATCAGCCCCAATGACACCCTGGTCCTGGTGGACGGCAAGCGCCGCCACGCCAGTGCCAACCTGCACGTGCTGGGCGGACCGTACCAGGGTGCGGCCACGGCGGACATCGGCCTGATCCCGGTTGCGGGCATCGACCATGTGGAAGTGCTGCTGGACGGCGCGGCCGCCCAGTACGGCACCGACGCCATCGCGGGCGTCGTGAACATCATCCTGAAGAAGAACTCCAGCGGTGGAACGGCGTCGGTCACGGGTGGCCAGTATTACAAGGGCGACGGCGAGACCGCTGCGGCGTCGATCAATGCGGGCTTTGCCCTGGGCGACAAGGGTTTCCTGAACGTCACAGCCGAGCAGCGCTACCACGACTTCAGCCAGCGCGGCGGAGCGGACAAGCGGGTGTTCAAGTACGACGGAACGCCGCAAACGGTGCCCTATTCGACGGTGGGCCTGCCGAACGGACCCAAGGTGAACCACATCGTGGGCGATGCCATGTCGCGGACCTCCACCCTGTTCTTCAACGGCGGCTATGACATCTCGCCGGAACTGTCCCTCTACAGCTTCGGCAGCTACAGCCACCGTTCGGCGCAAGCCTATGAAAACTACCGGGTCCCCAGCAAGGTGATCGCATCGACGGTCCTGGGCGTGGCGGGCTCCTACACGGCACCCGGCGAACTGATCTTCTCCAGCAAGGGCTTCAACCCGAAGGAGGCCCTGACCGAGGACGACTACGCGCTGACCGTCGGCGGCAAGGGTGTGATCGCGGGATGGAACTGGGACCTCAGCTCCACCTACGGCAGCGACGAGAACCAGATCTACACGCTGAACTCTGCCAACCGGGCCTTGTTCATCGACACCCACTTCACCCCGACCAACTTCCATGACGGGGCCTTCACCTCGACGCAATGGACCAACAACCTGGGCCTGTCCAAGGGCTTTGAGGTGGGTCTGGCGACGCCATTGAACGTGGCCTTCGGTGCGGAAGCCCGCCGGGAGACCTATGGCATCGCTTCCGGTGATGCCGCCTCCATCTACAAGGAGGGCGGCCAGTCCTATCCGGGCTTCCAGCCGACAGACGCGGGCACCCACAGCCGGACCAACACGGCCGGCTACCTGGACCTCGCGGTCTCTCCGGTGAAGGCCTGGTCGCTGGACGGGGCCGTGCGCTTCGAGCACTTCAGCGACTTCGGTGACACCACCGTCGGCAAGCTGACGTCTCGCTACGACTTCTCTCCGGCGATCGCTTTGCGGGGTACGGTGTCCACGGGCTTCCGCGCCCCGACGCTGGCCGAGGAGTTCTACTCCGCCACCAACGTCTCTCCGACGTCCGCGGTCGTTCAGCTTCCGGCCAACTCTGCCTCCGCCAAGCTGCTGGGCTTCCAGAACCTGAAGCCCGAGAAGTCCGACAACTACAGCTTCGGCCTCGTCCTGCATCCGATCCCGAAACTGTCGATCACCGTCGACGCCTACGAGATCAAGATCCGTGACCGCATCGTCGGGACCGGGACGATCTGCGGCAGCGGCTGTACCTTCAACTCACCGGCGGTACTGACGGCCATCGCCGCGCACGGCAACGTGCTCGACCCGACCGTTACCTACACCGGCGTCAGCATCTTCACCAATGGTGCGGACACCAAGACCACCGGTGCGGAGTTCACGGCCAACTACGCCTCGGACTTCGGTGATCTGGGCCATGTGGACTGGTCGGTCTCTGCCAACTTCAACACCACCAAGCTGACGAAGGTGGCCGCGACCCCGACGCCGGTGCTGCCGCAGTCCCTGTTCGACGCGACGGCCAAGAGCTACCTGACCACGGCCTCTCCCAAGCAGAAGATCGCCTTCGGTGCCTTCTGGACCAAGGACAAGTGGTCGGTGAACCTGAAGGAGACGATCTACGGCAAGACCTCGGTCCTCGTCTCTCCGAGCAACGGTACCTACTATCCGGAAACGGTGGGCGTGACCGGCATCACGGATCTCGAAATCGCCTATCAGCTGCTCTCGCAGGTGAAGATTTCCATCGGTGCCAACAACCTGTTCGACAAGGCTCCGCCGAACCGGCCCGCCGATCCGACCACCCACGTTCCGCTGGATGGGAGCAACGTGTATGACGCGCCCGTCGGGGCATCGCCGTTCGGCATCAACGGCGGCTTCTACTACGGTCGCGTGACCTACAGCTTCTAGGTCGGAACCCAGCGGGGCGGGACCGGCGATCGGTTCGGCCCCGGCTTCGGAAGGGATATGAGGGCAGGCGCGGTCGATCTCGGCCGCGCCTGTCCGCTGTCTGCCTCTGGGCAAGCGGTCAGGCAGCGGGGGGCAGGGGCTCAAATATTCATTTCGATCTGTCTTGTTATTGTATTCTTAATCACGAATTGAATTTAGTTTTAGTGCTCTTGACCTGAATTTTAATCAATTTCTGCGATGCTCTTCACTGTTGTCAGGGTGGAGCCATGCAGATCAGGGACCTTTGCAGCCCCGTGCCGGCGATCCGCTCGGATGTGACGGGAGACGCCGTCTATCAGCGGTTCGAGGCCGAGCCGGACGTGATGCTGATCGCGGTGGTGGACGCCGATCATCGGCCGATCGGGCTCGTCGAGCGCAATGCCTTCCTCCTGCGCATGGCGCGGGCCTATGGTCGGGCCCTGTTTGCCCACCGCCCCATTTCCCTGCTGATGGATCCCAAGCCCCTGATCGTGGCGGGAGAGACCCTGGCTTCGGACTTCACCGCCGACGTGATGAGCAGTCGGCCGGCGGACCTGCTGTCCGGCTTCATTGTCGTGGAACGGGATGGCGTCTATGCCGGTGTCGGTGCCCTCCTCGATCTGCTCCGGGCCGCCAGCGAGGAGCGCAGCCGGTTTGCCTCGGACATGTTCGATCTGGCCCGGAGCCTGGAGACAGCGCGGGCGCAGGCGGACCACAACCGGATCTTCACCGAGGCCGTGATCGAGCACATTCCCTCCATGGTCTGGGTGAAGTCCATCCAGGACGGCCGATACGTGATGCTGAACCGGGCGGGTGAGGCCATCCTGGGCGTGGCGCGGGATGCCTTCATCGGTCAGACCTCCAGCGACTTTTTCCCCGGCGCGGTGGCGGACTCCCTGCGGGAGGAGGACCGCCGACTGGCGACGAATGGCGGTGTGGTGGACTTCGAGATGCTGCCCTATCTCCGGGGGGGGGAGGACCAGCGCCTGCTGCACCTGAAGAAGATCGCCATCTGTGACGGGGAGGGGCATCCGGAATATATCCTGGGCGTCGGGGAGGACATTACCGACCGCCGCCAGGCCGAAGCGCGGATCGAGCGGATGGCCCACTTCGACTCCCTGACCGACCTGCCCAACCGGGTGCTGTTCGGCAGCCATCTCGAAGCCACCCTCGACCAGGCGGCCCGGCGCCGGGAACGGGCGGCGGTGCTTGTGATCGACCTCGACCGGTTCAAGCTGGTCAACGACACGCTGGGTCATGCCGCCGGCGACGCGCTTCTGACGGAGGTCGCGCAACGGATGCGCGCCTGCATCGGCCCCCGGGACATGCTGGCCCGTCTGGGTGGGGACGAGTTCGCCATCATCCAGGCGGGCCTGGCCCAGCCGACGGAGACGAGGGCGCTGGCGGCGCGGGTCGTCGCGGCCCTGACCGAGCCCTTCGATCTGGGCGGGCACGAGGCGCGGATCGGGGCCAGCATCGGGGTCGCCGTCTATCCGGAGGACGCCGCCGCAGGGCATGAGCTGCTCAAGAAGGCCGATATCGCCCTCTACCGGGTCAAGTCCGAGGGACGTGGCGCCTACCGGTTCTTCGAGCGGGACATGGATGACCGCATCCAGGCGCAACGGGCTGTCGAGATCGACCTGCGCGAGGCCATGCGCAAGGGGGAGCTGGCGGCTCACTTCCAGCCGCTGTTCGACATCGCCCGGCGGCGCATCGTGGGCTTCGAGGCGCTGATGCGCTGGCCGCACCCGACCCGCGGCTGGGTGCCTCCGGCGGAGTTCATTCCCATTGCCGAGGATCTGGGCCTGATCCGCCCCCTGGGGGAATGGATGCTGAACGAAAGCTGCCGGATGGCCGCACAGTGGCCCGAGCCGGCGACGGTCGCGGTGAATATCTCACCCCTGCAGATGCACATGGCGGGCTTTGTGGCGGACGTCACCCGGGCGCTGGCCCATTCCGGTCTGGCCCCGGGCCGGCTGGAACTGGAGATCACCGAGTCGGTGGTGCTGGACAATGATCCGGCGATCCTGCGGCATCTGCATCAACTGCGGGAGATGGGGGTGCGCATCTCCCTTGATGATTTCGGCACGGGCTATGCATCCCTGGCCTATCTCCGTCGCCTTCCGCTGGACAAGATCAAGATCGACCAGAGCTTCATCCGCGGGCTTCCGGATGCGCCCGACGCCATGGCCATTGTGCGCGCGGTGGCCCGTCTGGCGGGGGATCTCGGCATGGTGACCACGGCGGAGGGGGTGGAAACCGAAGCCCAGCTGGACGTCCTGGCGCAATTGGGCTGCACGCAGGCGCAGGGCTTCCTGATCGGTCACGCCGACGCCGATCCGGTGCGACATCTGCGCGCCCAGGGGCCTCGGCAGGCCGGGGGTATCAACGGCTAGGTCCGCACCGCGACCAGGCATTCAGGCGCGAAAGATATTTCCCATATTGCGCTGCAATATGAAATGTCGATGTAAATTACACCAAAAATCGGGGTGGAAAATCCCGATATCTTGTGTCATTCGTGGTCGCCTGTGCCCTGTCGAGAGCTGGCCATGACCTCTGCCTCACGCCCGAACAAGCCTGTCTTGAGTCTGCACGTTCCAGAACCCCCGCGCCGTCCGGGGGAGGCGCCGGACTTTTCCGGTCTGATCCTGGCCGAGGCCGGGGCCGTGGCCCGCCCGCCGGTCCATGCGCCGGCGGAGACGCTGCGCGATCTGCCCTGGACCCTGATCCGCGTGCTGGACGGCCAGGGCCGGGCGGTGGGCCCCTGGAACCCCGGCCTGGACCCGGAAACCCTGACGGCCGGGTTGAAGGCCATGATCCTGACCCGGACGTTTGACGAGCGCATGTACCGGGCCCAGCGCCAGGGCAAGACCAGCTTCTACATGAAGTGCACCGGCGAGGAGGCCATTGCCTGCGCCCAGGCGGGCGTGCTGCGCCGGGAGGACATGGGCTTTCCCACCTACCGCCAGCAGGGGCTGCTGATCGCGAGGGGCTACCCCCTGGTGGACATGATGCACCAGATCTATTCCAACGCCGCCGACCCCATCAAGGGTCGCCAGCTGCCGATCATGTACTCCTCCCGGGCGTACGGCTTCTTCACCATCAGCGGCAATCTGGGGACCCAGCTGCCCCAGGCGGTGGGCTGGGCCATGGCCTCGGCCTATTCCGGCGATGACAAGATCGCGTCGGCCTGGATCGGCGACGGGGCCACGGCGGAGGGGGACTTCCACCAGGCCCTGACCTTCGCCAGTGTCTATCGGGCACCGGTCCTGCTCAACATCGTCAACAACCAGTGGGCCATTTCCAGCTTTGCCGGCATTGCCGGGGCCGAGAACACCACCTTCGCCGCCAAGGGCCTGGCCTACGGCCTGCCCAGTCTGCGGGTGGACGGCAACGACTTCCTGGCCGTTCACGCCGCCACGGCCTGGGCGGCGGAACGGGCCCGCTCCAACCTCGGGGCGACTCTGATCGAGTTCTTCACCTACCGCGCGGCCCAGCACTCCACCAGTGACGACCCGGCCCGCTATCGCCCCGGTGACGAGGCGGCGCTGTGGCCCCTGGGTGACCCGATCCAGCGGCTGAAGGCGCACATGATCCACGAGGGGATCTGGAGCGATGGAGATCATCAGTCAGCGGAGCACGAGGCCCAGGAAGCCGTCCGCGCCGCTGCCCGGGAGGCGGAAGCCGTGGGGACGCTGGGCCAGTCCAAGGTCTCGTCCCGCACCCTGTTCGAGGACGTGTTCGCCCAGCCCGACTGGCGCCTGCGCCGTCAGCGCCAGCAGCTCGGGGTCTGAGCATGCCCGCCATGAACATGATCCAGGCCCTGAATTCGGCCCTCGACGTGATGCTGGAACGGGATCCGAAGGTCCTGATCTTCGGTCAGGACGTGGGCTATTTCGGCGGCGTGTTTCGCGTGACCGACGGGTTGCAGGCCAGGCATGGCCTGACCCGCTGCTTCGATGCTCCGATCACGGAGGGGGGCATTGTCGGGGCCGCCATCGGCATGGGAGCCTATGGCCTGCGGCCGGTGGTCGAGATCCAGTTCGCCGACTATATCTATCCGGCCTATGACCAGATCGTGTCGGAGGCGGCCAAGCTGCGCTACCGTTCCGCCGGCCAGTTCACCGCACCCCTGACCGTCCGCTCCCCCTATGGCGGAGGGATCTTCGGCGGCCAGACCCACAGCCAGAGCCCGGAGAGCCTGTTCACCCACATTGCCGGGCTGAAGGTGGTGATCCCCTCCAATCCCCATGACGCCAAGGGTCTGCTGATCGCCGCCATCGAGGACGACGATCCGGTGATCTTCCTGGAACCCAAGCGCATCTACAACGGCCCGTTCGAGGGCTGGCGGGACCGGCCGGTGTCCTCCTGGGCCGGCCATCCGCAGGCGGAGGTTCCCGAGGGGTATTATGCGATCCCGCTGGGACAGGCCGCCATCGCCCGGGGAGGGGAGGCGGTCACCGTGCTGGCCTACGGGACCATGGTCCACGTGGCGCTGGCCGCCGCGGCCCATTGCGGGATCGATGCGGAGGTGATCGACCTGCGCACCCTCGTCCCCCTGGACATCGAGACCATCACCGAAAGCGTGCGCAAGACCGGCCGCTGCGTCATCGTGCACGAGGCGCCGCTGACCTCCGGCTTCGGGGCGGAGCTGTCGGCCCTGGTGCAGGAGCGCTGCTTCTATCACCTGGAGGCACCGATCGTCCGCGTCACAGGCTGGGACACCCCCTATCCGCACGCGCTGGAGTGGGACTATTTTCCGGGCCCGGAGCGTGTGGCCGAGGCCCTGCGCCATGCGCTGAGCGGGGAGGCTGTCTGATGGCCCGTTTCGTGTTCCGCCTGCCCGACGTGGGCGAAGGCACCGCCGAGGCGGAGATCGTCGCCTGGCACGTGAAGCCCGGCGAGGCCGTGGCCGAGGACCAGCCCCTGGTCGACGTCATGACCGACAAGGCCACGGTGGAGATCACCTCCCCCACCGCCGGCGTAGTAGCGGTGCTGCATGGCCAGCCCGGTGATATGGCCCCGGTGGGGGGCGCGCTGGTGGAGCTGGACACGGAGGGCGAGGCCGGGACGACCGCTTCAGCCCCGCCTGCGCCGGTCGTCGCGCCGGCTCCCCCGCCGCCACCTCGCGCCGAGCCGGCCCCGCCGCCGACCCCGCGGCCCGACCCGGTGCGCATGCATTCCCGCACGCCGCCGCCCCCGGACTTCGCCACGGGTGCGGCACCGGTGCCCGTCCGTCGGGAGGGGGAGCGGCCGCTGGCCTCCCCCGCCGTCCGCCGTCGGGCCCGGGAGCTGGGCATCGACCTGCGCCGGGTGGCGGGCTCGGGCCCCGCCGGGCGCATCGACCCCCACGATCTCGTCAACTACCAGGTCGCCGGGGCCCAGCCGGTCGGCCCTGCCGCCGCGCCGACCGGGGGTGCCCCGCGGGACGGCGTCAAGGACATCAAGATCATCGGCCTGCGCCGCAAGATCGCCGAGAAGATGCAGGCGGCCAAGCGGCATATTCCACACATCACCTATGTGGAGGAGGTGGACGCCACCGATCTCGAGGCTCTTCGCGCCTATCTGAACGGGGCCCGCCGTCCGGACCAGCCGAAGCTGACCCTGCTGCCCTTCTTCATCCGGGCCCTGATCAAGGCCGTGCCGTACCATCCGCAGATCAATGCCCGCTATGACGACGAGGCGGGCGTGCTGACCCAGTACGAGGGCCTGCACGTGGGCATCGCCACCCAGGGGCCCAATGGCCTTCTGGTCCCGGTGGTCCGCCATGCAGAGGCCCTGGACATCTGGCAGTGCGCGGCGGAGATCGCCCGGGTCACCCAGGCCGCCCGGGACGGGACAGCCACTCGCGATGAGCTGCAGGGCTCGACGCTCACCGTCACCTCCCTCGGTCCCCTGGGCGGGATCGTGCACACGCCGGTGATCAACTGGCCGGAAGTGGCGATCATCGGTCCCAACAAGCTGGTGGAGCGACCTGTGGTCAAGGACGGCCAGGTGGTGGTGCGGAAGATGATGAACATCTCCTCCTCCTTCGACCACCGGATCATCGACGGGTGGGACGCCGCCAGTTTCATTCAGCGGATCAAGGGTCTGCTGGAAAACCCCGCTGCTTTGTTCGTGGACTGAGGACCGCATCTTGACCCAGACGATCCATACCAACGTGCTGGTCATCGGGGCCGGTCCCGGAGGCTATGTGGCGGCCATCCGCGCCGGCCAGCTGGGGCTGGAGACGGTGATCGTCGAGGCCGACAAGCCCGGTGGCGCCTGCCTCAACCGGGGCTGCATCCCGTCCAAGGCCCTGATCCACGCGGCGGGCGAGTTCGCGGCCATGACCGAAAAGCTGGGCGCGGGGCAGATGGGCATCAAGCTGGCCACGCCGCCCGAACTGGACCTCGCGGGGACCATGGCCTGGAAGGACGGGATCGTCCGCAAGCTGAACACCGGGGTCACCGCCCTCCTGAAGAAGGCCCGGGTGACCCAGTTGCAGGGACAGGCGATGTTCTCCGACGCCAAGACCTGCCGGGTGGAGACGGACAAGGGACAGGTGACCGTCCACGCTCAGAACGTGGTGCTGGCCACCGGAGCCCGACCGGTGGAGCTGCCCTTCCTGCCCTTCGGCGGGGACGTGATCTCCTCGACGGAGGCCCTGGCCCTGGATCGTCTGCCGAAGACGCTGGCGATCGTCGGCGCGGGCTATATCGGGCTCGAGCTCGGCATCGCCTTTGCCCGCCTGGGAACGAAGGTGACGGTGGTGGAGGCGCAGGACCGGATCCTGCCTCTCTATGACGCCGAGCTGACGGCCCCCGTGGCCCGCTGGCTGGCAAAGCATGGGGTCGCCCTGCACCTGTCCGCCCGGGCCAAGGGGCGGAGCCGCACGGGCGGTCTGGAGATCGTCACGTCCGACGGGGCAGAACAGACAGTACCGGCGGAAAAGATCCTGGTGACGGTGGGCCGTCGTCCGGTCACGGACGGATTCGGGCTGGAGCAGATGGGGGTCGATCTGGCGGGACCGTTCATCGCCATCGACGACCGGATGCGGACCTCCATGCGTGGCGTCTATGCCATCGGCGACGTGACCGGAGAGCCGATGCTCGCGCACCGGGCCTCCGCCCAGGGGGAGATGGTGGCGGAGATCATCGCCGGTCACGACCGCCGGTTCGAACCCGTGGCCATTCCGGCCGTCTGCTTTACCGAGCCCGAGATCGTCAGCGTCGGCCTGTCACCCGCCGAGGCGGACGCCCGGGGATACGCCACGGTGATCGGGCAGTTTCCGTTCCAGGCCAACGGCCGGGCCCTCTCCATGGAGGCCGGCGACGGCTTTGTCCGCGTCGTGGCCGCGCGGGAGGATCACCGGCTGCTGGG
>CAIQUG010000238.1 GCA_903874895.1 uncultured Caulobacterales bacterium
CTGACCGGGTGCCAGCGGCAGAAGCGTTCCGAGGTCGTGGTCGGCGGTCACGCGCTGGCGGTCAGCGCGCGTCTTGTCTGCCCTGACCATCAGGGCCGACTGGATCGGGTGTCGCAGGCCCCGGACGGGCAGTCCTGCGCCTATTCCGCTCCGAACGGGGCGGAGGTGACCCTGTCGAAGGCCGGGCTGGCCGGACAGAGCGCGGACGCGGCCCTGCAGGCTCGCGAGCAGGAACTGGCGGCCCTCCTGCCGATGCCCGCTACCCTGCAGCAGCCCGGAAAATCGGTCGTGCCCAATCAAACGGACGGCAACGTGACGGAGTCCGCGTCGTCTCACGAGTCGTCGGACCACACGCGGATCGACCTCCCCGGCCTGCATATCCGCACGGACGGTGACAATGCCAGCGTCCGGCTGCCGGGGGTCAGCATCAATGCCCAGGGAGACAATGCGCACATCTCCACCGGAATTGGCGAACTGAAGAATGCCACGATCGACGCCACCGAAGGGGCTGTGCGCATCACGTCGAACATGACCGATGCGGGCAATGTGGACCAGACGTGGATGGTTGCCACCGATCAGCCGGGCCCCGCGGGATGGCGGACCGTCGGCTATGTGGCGCGCGGGCCGCTGACCGGGCCGCTGGTGGTGGCCACGGTCCGGTCCCGGGCCGAGCACCAGCATGCGCACTCCGGCGATGGAGAGATCGAGGATATCCGCCGCCTCGTGAACCTCAGCGTGAAATAGTCCGTCCCAGCTCACGTCCGGAAAGGGCCCCCGGTCACGCGGCTGCGGTATCCGCGTCGCTATCTGTCACGTTGGTGACCCGGTAGGTCAGCAGTTCGCCGGCATCGTCGGTGATGCTGACATAGGATCCGAGTAGAAACCTGTGGTCGTGCAGCCGGAAAAGGTCCGCCTCCTGCACGTCGGCATCGCCGTCATAGTGGATGGCCCAGCGTCCGCCGTGCCGCACCAGATGGCCGAGCCTCGGCTCGACGTTCGGCATGAATCGGCGGACCCGGCAGCGAGCGGCATAGTGACGGAACGCCGTCTCGTCCAGGTGGCCCTCGTCGGTCAGCGGGGCGATCAGGGTGTAGCCATCGTGCAGGTCAGGCTCCGGATGATCGGTGCCGGGGTTGCGTGCGAGCCGCAGAATGATGCTGGACAGGGGCATCGGTTGCTTCCATTCCTGAGAGACAACGACACCCTGATCCGTTCCGGCGCTGACACATTGAGTCAACGCAAAATCGAAACCGAAGGTGGGGCCTGCAGGGGGGCCCATGGCGGGGATGCGCCTGGCGCCCCTGAAGACCCGAGCGAGGATCGTGACCCGTACGCCCCGTAGAAAGCCGGCCGCCGACACCCCTCCCCGCGCCTGGCAGCGGATGCTGTCCGGGCGGCGGCTCGATCTTCTGGACCCCTCCCCCTTCGATATCGAAATCGCCGACATTGCCCACGGCCTGGCCCGTGTCGCCCGGTGGAACGGGCAGACCCTCGGCGAGCATGGCTATTCCGTCGCCCAGCACAGTGAACTGGTGGAGGATCTGGTGGCCCAGCTGAGCCCCGGGGTCGCCCCGAAATGGCGGATGCTGGCCCTGCTGCATGATGCCCCCGAATATGTGATCGGCGACATGATCTCCCCGTTCAAGGCGGCCCTCGGCCTCGACTACCGTCAGTTCGAGAGTCGACTGGAGGCGGCCATCCACATCCGGTTCGGCCTGCCGCCGCATCCCCCGGCGGACATCCGGGCCCTGATCAAGCGGGCGGACCAGATCAGCGCCTATCTCGAGGCGACCCAGCTGGCCGGCTTCTCCGACCGCGAGGCGCGGGAGCTGTTCGGCTCGCCGCCGCCGGATTGCACCATCCGCCTGACGCCCCTGCCCCCGGCTCTGGCTCAGCAGCGCTATCTGCAGCGCTTCGAAACCCTGGCCGCCGCCACCGGCCTGGAAGCCGGCGGTGGCGCCTTTTCCAGCGAATGAGCGCCATGACAGGTCAGGTGATCATCGGACTGTCCACGGTCGTGGTGGCGATCCGCGACCATGAGGCCGTCGTCCTGACCGTCCGGCCGGATGACCTGCGGACCAATCGCGCGGCAGCGGCACCCGGCCTGCCCTCCGGTCCGTTTGATCCGGACCATGACCGGACCTTCGAACTGGCGCTGCGGGCCTTCGTGACCGCCCAGGCGGGGATCGATCTGGGCTATGTGGAGCAGATCTACACGTTCGGCGACAAGGGACGGGACGCGCCTCTCGCCGATCTCGGGGGCAGCGCCGTGGGGGCGGGACGGATCGTGTCTGTCGGCTACCTGGCCCTGACCCCCGGCACGGCCGGGCTGCCCGAGGCGACAGGTGCGGGGGCCCTGTGGTCCCCCTGGACCCGGTTCTTCCCATGGGAGGACTGGCGGGAGGGACGACCCGACGAGATCGATTCGGTGATCGTTCCGGATCTCGAGGCCTGGGCCGCCGCCGCCGATCCCGTCACGGCCGAGGCGCGCCGCTCCCGCGTCCGGGGGCTGTTCGCCCTGGACGGAGCGCGCTGGAACGAGGAGCGCGTTCTCGAGCGCTACGAGCTGCTGTACGAGGCGGGGCTCGCCGCCGAAGCTGCCCGGGATCGCAGCCGCGTCCTCGGGGCCGATGCACCGGAGCCGGAGGGATTCCACCCGGCGCTGGGCCAGCCGATGATTTCCGACCATCGGCGCATTCTGGCCACGGGACTGGGGCGCCTGCGGGGTAAGCTGAAATACCGTCCGGTGATCTTCGAACTCATGGGCCAGCACTTTACCCTCTCCTCCCTCCAGCGGACGGTGGAGGCCGTGAGCGGCGTGGCCCTGCACAAGCAGAATTTCCGCCGGATGGTGGAGCGGACGGATCTCGTGGAGGGACTGGCGGTCTTTGA
The DNA here is from genome assembly GCA_903874895.1 of uncultured Caulobacterales bacterium. GTDB lineage: Bacteria > Pseudomonadota > Alphaproteobacteria > Caulobacterales > Caulobacteraceae > CAIMFV01. The sequence continues at coordinate 2,893 of CAIQUG010000238.1, forward strand.
CGCGGAGACCGGCGGGCGTCCGGCAGAACTGTTCCGTTTCCGGCGCGAGGTGCTTCTGACCCGTCCGGCAACCGGTCTGGCGCTGCCTATGTTGCGGGAGGGGTAGCCTGCCCCTCGGCGCGTGCGGCCCAGCGGGCACGCAGGATCTTGGCCGTATCCCCCTGCCCGTCGGCGCGCCAGCCGGGCGGGCCGAAGACGACCATGGCCGCCTCCCCCGGGGAACGGGCGCGGACGAGATCGCGGGCAATGGCCCACCATTCATGAAATACCGCTCGGAAGATATTGAAATCGCCAAGGTTCTTGACGATGCCATAACGACACGGTTCGTCATCCGTCTCCGCCTCGAAGGTGCCGAACATCCGGTCCCAGATGATCAGGATGCCGGCGTAGTTGCGATCGAGATAACGGGGATTGCGGGCGTGGTGCACCCGGTGATGGGAGGGCATGTTCAGCACATATTCCAGCGGGGCCGGCAGGCGCCGAACCGCTTCGGTATGGATCCAGAACTGATAGATCAGGCTGATCCCCTTCTGGACGAAGATCATCGCTGGCGGGAAGCCGAGGAAGGCCAGGGGCAGCCACAGCAGCCACGACCCGTTCAACCCTCCGGTCCAGGTCTGACGCAGCGCCGTCGACAGGTTGTAATGCTGCGAGGAGTGGTGGTTCACATGGGCCGCCCACCAGAACCGCCGCTCATGGCTCAGCCGGTGGAAGGCGTAGTAGGTCAGGTCCTCGAGGAGGAAGAGCGCGATCCAGGTCCCGAGCACCGGCCAGCCCGTCACGGGCAGGTCCAGGATGCGGTGATGCCAGACCCAGATCGTTGCGCCGCCGACAATCCCGGCGGTCAGGGCACCGGCGACGGTCGAACCCAATCCCAATAGGAGAGAATTGGCCGTGTCGCGGGTCTCGTAGCGCACCGGTGCGCGCTTCAGCCAACCCAACCCGATCTCCAGCACGATCAGGAGAACGAACAGGGGCACCGCCAGGGTGACCACATCGATCGGGGCGTGTTCCAGGTCCGTCATGGGTCTCAAAGTCTTTCCGGGGGCCATGGAACGGCACTTGGCCAGATGAGGTGCGCCACACCGCCGCCCGGGCCTGTGAAGAGAAGCTCGACGCCCCGGTCGGTCCGGCGGGCGCGTCCCAGGTCGGCCCAGGGCAGGTCCCGAGTCACATATCCGTCACCTAAGCGATACGCGACCAGGGCGGCACCCCCCGACGCGGCGAGGCCCGCCTGACCGTCCCGGGATATCCAGACCGCCTCCGGAACCGTTTCGGGATAGTCCTCCGCCAGCAGCCGGCGGAGGGCGGTGTCATCCAGCGGCGGCGTCGCGCGCGGAATGCGGGCCACGGCCGTCACGGCAACCATCACGGCGATGAAGGCCGCTGATATACCCAACTGGAGCAGGAAAGACGGGGACATGGACGGACCCTTGGCGTCGGAACCGCCTCGCGTCAAGGCATGCTGTTGCGCCAAGACAGCCACGCAAAACATGCTATCTGTGCGCTTCGACAGTTGATTACGCCCGTCAGCCGGCCCGTCGCAGAGGTTGGACAGTGCGGGCAAACGAGGGATGAAGTCATCTTGGCGCACGCAGTCATTTCGGCCACCGGTCTCTACACGCCGCCGCATTCGGTCTCGAACGAGGAACTTGTCGCGACCTTCAACACCTATGTGGAACGCTTCAATTCGGCCCATGCCGACGAAATTGCCGCGGGCGCGGTGGAGGCGCTGGCCCCCTCCTCCCCGGAGTTCATCACCAAGGCTTCGGGCATCAAGTCACGGTTCGTGGTGAACAAGTCCGGCATCGTCGATCCCGAGCTGATGCGCCCGGTGATCCCCGAGCGCTCCAATGAGGACCTGTCCGTGCTTGCCGAAATGGCCGTCACCGCGGCCCGGGAAGCCATTGCCCGCTGGGGCCGTCCGGCCAGCGAGATCGGGGCCGTGATCTGCGCCGCGTCGAACATGCAGCGCCCCTACCCGGCCATGGCCATCGAAATCCAGAACGCGCTGGGCATCCCCGGTTTTGCCTTCGACATGAACGTGGCCTGTTCCTCCGCCACCTTCGGGATCAAGACCGCAGCGGATTTCGTCACCTCCGGCTCGGTCGACGCCGTGCTGATGGTCAATCCCGAGATCTGTTCCGGTCACTTGAACTTCCGCGACCGCGACAGCCATTTCATCTTCGGCGATGTGGCCACCGCCGTGATCGTCGAGCGTGACGACACCGCCACGGGCGGGTGGGATATTCTCGGCACCCGGCTGAAGACGGAATTCTCCAACAATATCCGCAACAATTTCGGCTTCCTGAACCGGGGGGATCCGGACGGTCGGGACAAGGCGGACAAGCTGTTCGTGCAGAACGGCCGCAAGGTGTTCCGGGACGTGGTGCCGATGGTGTCGGACATGATCATCGACCACGCCCGCGATCTGGGTATCGACCCGCACACGTTGAAGCGCATGTGGCTTCACCAGGCCAACATCAACATGAACGACATGATCGGCCGCAAGGTCCTGGGCCGCGACCCCACGCCGGAAGAGAATGTCATCATCCTGGACGAATACGCCAATACCTCCTCCGCCGGATCGGTCATCGCCTTCCACCGGAAGAACGACGATTTCGTCGCGGGCGAGACGGGGCTGATCTGCTCCTTCGGTGCCGGCTATTCCGCCGGAACCGTGTTCGTACGCAAGCGCTGATCCGCCTCAATCCGTCCCGTGCAACCGGGCGCGGAGGCGTGACGCGAGGGACCGCTCCACCGCAAACGGGCTGTCGGCACTCGCCAGCGGGGGCTGCGGCCCGATGGCGGCCAGCCCCTCCCGACCGAACTTGATCCGCAGGGAGGTGGAGATCCAGTGACGGGCCTGGCGGGCCCGGCGCGACGGGCCCGTCTCCACGGGCGTCGTCAGGGCGTCCGCAAGGTCATCGATTCCCGTCATGTCACGGGCGGAGATCAGGAGCACCGGGGGTGTCGGGGACGCCCGAACCGACAGGGCCAGCGCGCCCTTGAGGTCAGCCACCGACCGACGCGCCATGTCGCCCATGTCCGCCTTGCAGACCACCGCCAGGTCGGGAATCTCCACCACGCCGGCCTTCATGAACTGAAGGCTGTCGCCGGAGCCGGGCTGGGCGCAGAACACGACGAGGTCGGCCAGATCGGCGATTTCCGTTTCGCTCTGGCCGACGCCCACGGTTTCGATCAGCACGATGTCGAACAGGGCCCGGAACAGCACCGTGACCGGCATCGCCAGTTCGGCCAGCCCGCCCAGTTGGTCCCGGGCCGCGATGGAGCGGATGAACACGCCGGGGTCGGCAGGATCCGCCGCAATCCGCGCCCGATCCCCCAGCAGGGCCCCGCCGGATCGCCGGCTGGACGGGTCCACCGCCAGCACCGCCACGCTCAACCCCCGGCGACGGAGAACGGCGAGAAGGGCGCTGACCAGGCTGGACTTGCCCACCCCCGGAGGGCCGGTGAAGCCGATGGCGCGCCCGGTCTGGGCCGCCCAGGCCCTGTCCAACAAGGCCTGAATGCCCGGATCGTCCGGCGTGGACTCGATCCGGGCCAGGGCATCGGCGAGACGTCGCTTGCCACCGTCCCGCAGCGCCGCGAGGGCCCCGCCGGCCCCATCGGATCGCGGCGCAGTCAGAAGAGGAAGGCGGACACGGCCGCCGCAATGCCCAGACCGCCGGCCCCCAGGGCCGTGAACCAGGGCCACTGGCGCCGGGTGATGATGGCGACCGTGGAGATGGCGATGGATATCTGAAGCAGTGCCGCCGCCAGGGTCAGCTTCGGGTGACGGGCCTCATGGGCGTCCGCGCTGGCGCGAGCCTCGTCACGTTCCTTCTCCAACTCTTTGGCCTTGTTCGTGATTTCCTTCTGGTCCTCACCTTCCTGCTTGGCCTTTTCAGCGGCCTTTTGCGCACCGGGGCCGCCGGCGGCGGCGGCCATTTCGTCGAGCCGCTTCTTGATGCCCTTGGCCTGGTAGTAGGCCCACTGGTCGCTGGCCAGCCCCTGATTCAGGGTCGCCTTGTTGGACTCAAGAATGGCACCCGCCGTTTCCAGAGACTCGACGGACCCGACAATGGCCGTGACCACGGCCAGCACCGCGATGGTGATGGACACCCGGGTGATCAGGGGATCATGCGCCTCGGCGGCATGCTCCGCATGTTCGGCGTGTTCGCGGAACTCCAGGGGGTTTTCGGACATGTCAGATCTCCAGGTGCAGGGCCTAGCGGCTGAGCAGAGCCGCCTGCGCGGCCGCCAGTCGGGCGATGGGAACACGGTAGGGAGAGCATGAGACATAGTCGAGGCCGACCGTCTCGCAGAACTGGATCGAGGCTGGGTCGCCCCCGTGCTCGCCGCAGATGCCCAGCTTCACGTTCGGCCGGACCGAGCGCCCCCGTTCGACGGCAATGCGGATCAGGTCGCCGACACCGTCCTGGTCCAGGGTGACGAAGGGGTCCTTCTCGTAGATTCCCTTCTGGATGTAGTAGTCCAGGAAACGACCGGAATCGTCTCGGCTGATCCCGAAGGTGGTCTGTGTCAGGTCGTTGGTGCCGAAGGAGAAGAACTCCGCAGTCTCGGCCAGGTGGTCGGCCCGGATGGCCGCCCGGGGCAGCTCGATCATCGTGCCCACATGATAGGTGATCTGGACGCCCTTTTCCGCCATGACCTGCCGGGCCGTGGCGTCGGTCAGGTCGCGGAGGTACTTCATCTCCTCCCGCTTGCCCACCAGGGGGTGCATGATTTCCGGCTCCGGCGGCGTGGCATGGGCCGCCACCTCGATGGCCGCCTCGAAGATGGCCCGGACCTGCATCTCGTAGATCTCGGGGAAGGCCACGCCCAGACGGCAGCCCCGCCAGCCCAGCATGGGATTGCTTTCGGCAAGCTCCCTGGCCCGGCGGATCAGCTTGTCCGCATCGAGGGCATTGGTGGCCGCGAGGGCGCGAAGTTCCTCCTCCGTATGGGGCAGGAATTCGTGCAGCGGTGGGTCCAGCAGGCGAATGGTCACCGGCAGACCGGCCATGATGCCGAACAGCTCCACGAAGTCGCTGCGCTGGTACGGCAGGATCTTGGCGAGCGCGGCCCGGCGACCCGGTTCGTCGTCCGCCAGGATCATCTCACGGACCGCGGCGATCCGGCTCTCGTCGAAGAACATGTGTTCGGTGCGGCAGAGGCCGATGCCCTCGGCACCGAATTCCCGCGCCGTGCGGGCGTCCAGGGGCGTCTCGGCATTGGCCCGGACCTTCATGCGCCGGATCTCGTCGGCCCAGCCCATCAGCTTGGCAAAATCGCCGGAGAGTTCCGGACGGACCATGTCCACCGCCCCTTCCAGAACCTCGCCGGCCCCGCCGTCGATGGTGATCACCTCCCCGGCCTGGAACGTCCGGCCCCGGGCGCGGAAGTGGCCCGCGGCCTCATCGATCTGGATCTCGCCGGCACCGGACACGCAGGCCCGGCCCATGCCCCGGGCGACCACCGCCGCGTGGCTGGTCATGCCGCCCCGCGCCGTGACGACACCTGCGGCTGCATGCATCCCGTGAATATCCTCCGGGCTGGTCTCTTCCCGCACCAGGATGACGGACTCGCCGAGACCCGCCAGGCGCTCCGCCTCGTCGGCGTTGAACACGATGCGGCCCGTGGCGGCCCCCGGCGAGGCGGGCAGGCCCGTGGCAATCACCAGCCGCGTTGCCTTCGGGTCGATGGTGGGGTGCAGAAGCTGGTCCAGGGACGACGGATCAACCCGCAGGATCGCCTCCTCCCGGCTGATGACCCCCTCCTCCACCATGCCGGTGGCAACCTTCAGCGCCGCCTTGGCGGTGCGTTTGCCGTTGCGGGTCTGCAGCATGTAGAGCTGGCCCCGCTCCACCGTGAACTCGATGTCCTGCATGTCGCGGTAATGGCGCTCCAGCCGCTCCACCACGGACTTGAACTCGGCGAACACGGTCGGCATCGCCTCTTCCATGGAGGGGTTTGTTTCACCCATCTCCTCCCGCGCGGCCCGGGACAGGGCCTGCGGTGTCCGGATGCCGGCCACCACGTCCTCGCCCTGGGCATTGATGAGGAACTCGCCATAGAGCCGGGCTTCCCCGGTGGACGGGTTGCGGGTGAAGGCAACCCCGGTGGCCGAGGTCTCGCCCATGTTGCCGAACACCATGGACTGGACGTTGACCGCCGTGCCCCAGCTTTCCGGAATGTCATGCATGCGGCGATAGAACTTGGCCCGGTCGTTCATCCAGCTGGCGAACACCGCGCCGATCGCGCCCCATAGCTGAGCGTGGGCGTCCTGCGGGAAGGGTTCGCCCAGGGCGTCCTGCACGACCACCTTGTAGTCCGCCACCACCCGCTCCCAGTCCGCGGCGGTGAGGCCGGTATCCACGTGGACGTCGAGGCGGTCCTTGTGATCGTCGAGGATCTCCTCGAACAGGTGGTGATCCAGGCCGAGGACCACATTCGAATACATCTGGATGAAGCGGCGATAGCTGTCGAAGGCGAACCGACGGTCTCCGGACAGGGCCGCCAGCCCTTCCACGGTCTCGTCGTTCAGCCCAAGATTGAGCACCGTGTCCATCATGCCGGGCATGGACGCCCGGGCGCCGGAGCGGACGGAGACGAGGAGCGGATTGGCGGGATTGCCGAATGTCTTCCCGGCCGTCGCCTCGACCCGGGCGAGCCCTGCGGTCACCTGCCCTGCCAGATCGGCGGGATAGGTCCGGCCGTTGGCATAGTAGTGCACGCAGGCTTCCGTGCTGATGGTGAAGCCCGGCGGTACCGGAAGGCCCAGCGCGCTCATCTCAGCCAGATTGGCACCCTTGCCCCCGAGCAGGTTCTTCATCGAGGCGTCGCCATCGGCGGAGCCGCCGCCGAAACCATAGACCCAGCGGGTTGGGTTTGAGCTCATCTGAACACTCCAGCGCAGGCAATGGAACGATCGGCGTGCGCGCGCACGGCGCTCAGCCGCCGATCAGGGAAAAGTCCGCGACATTGTGGAAAGTGTCGCGAATTTGAGACAACAATTTCAGGCGGTTATCACGAAAAGTTGCGTCCGGATCATTGACCAGGACCTGCTCGAAGAAGGCGTCGATCGGGCCCCGCAGATCGCCAAGGGCACTCATGGCGGCAGCGAATTGCTCGTCCCGGACCGCCGCCGCGACGATGGGCGCGATGTGCACGAGGTTGCCGATCAGCTCCGCCTCGGCGACCGGAGCACCCGGCAGGATGCTGACCGGTCCCTCCGGCAGCGGGCCCTTGCGACCCTCGGCCTTCAGGATGTTGGCGGCACGGTTGTAGCCCGCCAGCAGTTCCCCGATGTCCTGGTGGCAAAAATAGTCGGTGAGCGCCTGGATCCTCGCCACGACGCGGACGAGGTCGTCGTCCCCGAGGGCGAACACGGCATCCACCAGATCATGGCGCTGACCCTCGTCCCGCAACATCACTTTCAGACGGTCGGCGAAGAAGGCGGTCAGGTCATCCTGGCCCCCCTCCGGGAACAGAGTCCGCAGTCCGACACGGACCCGGTTGGTCAGGATCAGTCGGATGACTCCCAGGGCCGCCCGTCGAAGGGCAAAGGGATCGCGGGAGCCGGTGGGCTTCTCGTCGATGGAGAAGAAGCCGGTGAGCGTGTCGATCTTGTCGGCGAGGGCGACCGCCACGGTCACCGGGGTTTCTGGTACCGAGTCGCCGGGTCCCTGCGGCTTGTAGTGGTCACGAACGGCATCGGCCACGGCGTCAGGCTCGATGCCCCGGGCATAGTAGCCCCCCATGATGCCCTGCAACTCGGGAAACTCCCCGACCATGCCGGTCCCGAGATCGGCCTTGGCCAGCCGGGCAGCCCGTGCTGCAAGGTCCGGTTCGGCACCCACCAGCGGGCTAATCTCGCGGGGCAGGGCTTCGATCCGTTC
>CAIQUG010000239.1 GCA_903874895.1 uncultured Caulobacterales bacterium
GCACCAGATCCCGCATCTGATCCTGGCTATCGACTGGGTGAACATCCACCTCAAGGACCCCATCACCAGCCTGTCCCTGACCCAGGTGATGAATTCCTGCTATGACGCCAGCAGCTTCCCGAACACCTTCTGCAGCCTGTTCAGCCGGGACTCCAAGGGCCAGGTCGTGAACTTCAACACGCCGCTGGTGAATGCCGGCGCGCAGGAGTTCGCGGGCCTTCAGCTCGACGCCACCTACAGCGTCGACGTGAATGCCCTGCCGCTGATCGATCGGGTGGGCCTGAAGCGGCAGTCGGATCTGGGCGGCCTGTCCTTCGACCTGAACGGGTTCTTCGAGGACAAGCACAACACCCAGATCCTGGGGATCACCACCAAGACCCGCGGCAATATCGGCGACCCGGAATGGCGCTTCAACGCCTCGGTGCGCTACCGCAAGGGCCCGCTGATGGTCTATCTGAACGGCCGGTATCTCAGCGGCGGTGCCGCCGACATCACCGCCCAGCGGTCGTCGCAGAACATCTTCAGCGTGAACTGGTACACCGTGTTCAACGGGGCGATCTCGTATGACATCACCAAGCGGGTGACCGCCCAGCTGTCGGTGAGCAACCTGTTCAATCAGGACCCTCCGAAGTACGCGGCGACCCTGAGCTCCAACGCGCTCAGCACCTATGACTATTTCGGCCAGGCCTTCGTCTTCAAGCTGAAGGCCAACTTCTGATCGCAGGGGAGGGGCCGTCCCTGGCGATGACCAGGGACGGCCTCACCCTTTCGCGGCATGACAGGACGTCAACGAAATTCGGGGGGAGTCGTCATGAAGCGACGGATCTTGGGCGCAGCCATCGCCGCGCTCTGTCTGGCGGGGGGCGGCCGTCTGGTTGCCGCCGAGGCGCCCATGGTAGCCAAGGTACCCTTCCAGCCGTCGGACGTCTTTCGTCTCAACCAGGCCGGAACGCCCCGGTTCAGTCCCGACGGCAAGACCCTGGTCTATGTGCGGACCACCCAGGACATCATGATTGACGACGGCCGTCGGGCTTTGTGGCTGATCGATCTGGCCACGGGCGACCAGACGCCGCTGGCCTCGGATGTCGACGGGGCAGACGCACCCCGCTGGTCTCCGGACGGGTCCCGCATCGCCTTTGTGGGCAAGGGGCGGGACGGAAGCCGGCAGATCTTCGTCGTCTGGCCGGCCACCGGGCGGGTGGCGCAGATCTCGACCCTCGCCCAGGCCCCGACCGCACTCAGCTGGTCGCCGGATGGCAGAACGCTCGCGTTTGTCCGCCTGGAGGCCGCGGCGCCGGCGACACTGGGCGTGCCCCTTGAAAAGCCGGAGGGGGCCAAATGGGCGGACCCGATCAAGGTCATCACCGGCATGGATTACCGGGCGGACGGTCTGGGCTACCGCCTGCCGGGCCGCAAGCACCTGTTCGTCATGTCCGCCGATGGCGGAGAAGAGAGGCAACTGACCTCCGGCCCCTTCGAGGACTCAGGGCCCCTGTCCTGGTCACCGGACGGCGGGGACATCCTGTTCACCTCCCATCGCAGGCCCGATTGGGAGCATGATCCGCTCAGGAGCCGGGTCTACCGGGTCTCCGTCAGTACCCGGGCCGTGTCACCCCTGAGCGCGGGCGAGGGGCCGGATGCCGACCCCGTCTACGCCCCGGACGGCCGCCACGTGGCGTTCCTGACCCATCCCGATCGCCGACGGGGATACGAGAACACCCATGTCTGGATCATGGACCGGGACGGGGGCGGCCTGCGGGACCTGACCCCGGGGTCTGACCGGTCCTTCCAGGCCCCGGTCTGGTCGTCCGATGGCCAGGCCATCCTGGCGGGCTTCGTCGATCACGGGGTCAGCCAGGTGGGGCGGATCGCCGTCGCCGGCGGAGCGCTGGAGACCGTGGCGTCGGGCTTGGTGGGAGACGGGCTGGACCTTCCTTACACCGGGAGCAGCTTCGATGTGGCGCGGAACGGAACCCTGGCCGTCACGGCGGGGGACGCCGAGCACCCCGCCGACATCGCCGTTGTCCGCAAGGGGACGGCACGGCGGCTGACGGACCTCAACGGCGGCCTTCTGGCGAGCCGGACCCTCAGTCCGGCGGAGCGGATCACGGTCCCCTCGACCCACGACGGCAAGCCCGTGGATGGCTGGATCCTGCGACCCCCGAATTTCGATCCCAGGCGGAAATACCCGCTGATCCTCGAGATCCATGGCGGACCCTATGCCGACTACGGCCCGGCCTTTTCCTCCGACGACCAGCTCTATGCGGCGGCGGGATATGTGGTTGTCTATGCCAATCCCCGGGGCTCGACCTCCTATGGTGCCGCCTTCGCCAACGAGATCGAGCATGCCTATCCGGGACATGACTATGATGATCTGATGAGCGTCGTCGACGGAGTGATCGCCCGCGGCAATGTGGACCCCGGGCGCCTGTTCGTCACCGGCGGGTCCGGAGGAGGCGTGCTGAGTGCCTGGATCGTGGGCAAGACGCAGCGGTTCCGCGCCGCCGCCGTGCAGAAGCCCGTCGTCAACTGGTCCAGCGAGATCCTGACGAACGACCTGTTTGCATGGATGGGAAACTACTGGTTCGGCAAGTATCCCTGGGAAGACCCGGCAAGCTATTGGGCCCTGTCCCCGCTCTCGCTTGTGGACAAGGTCAAGACCCCCACGCTGGTGGTCGTGGGCGAGCACGATCTGCGCACACCTCCTGCGGAGGCGGAGCAGTACTACAACGCCCTGCAGCTTCTGGGCGTGCCCAGTGAACTGGTCCGCGTCCCGGGTGCGTTCCATGACATGGCTGCGCGGCCGAGCCACTCGGCAGCCAAGAGCCTTGCCATCCTTGCCTGGTTTGCGCGCTATGATACCGAAGTCTTGAAATGAGCGTGAAACCCTTCAGCATCGGCCGACGGGCGGTCCTGCAATCGGGCATGGCTCTCGCCCTGACGGCAGGAGCGACCATGACCACCACGGCAGCCGGGGCTGAGACGGGCGGGAGCCTCAAGGGGGTGGAGCAGACCTTCCTGATGCACGACTTCGCTCTCGAATCCGGGGCGCGGCTGCCCGAGGCGAAGGTGGTCTTCGCCACCTATGGCACGCTCAATGCGGCGAGGGACAATGTCGTCCTCGTCCCCTCCCACTACATGGCCGACTGGCATGGCTACGAGTGGCTGATCGGCGACGGGCGGGTGCTGGACCCGCGCCGGGACTTCATCGTGGCCACCGAGCTGTTCGGCAATGGCCGCTCGTCCTCGCCCAGCAACACGCCCGAGCCATTCCATGGGCCACGCTTCCCCGTCACCAGCATCCGCGACAATGTGGAGGCCGTGCGCCGCCTGCTGGCCGAGCGGTTCAGCGTGACCCATGTGCGGGCCATCATCGGCTTCTCCATGGGTGGACAGCAGGCCTTCCAGTGGGCGGTCAGCCATCCGGACTTCGCCGACCGCATCGTCGTCACCGCCGCCACGGCGCGCACCTATGGCCACGGCGTGGTCCGGCTGGAGGGGCAGATCTCCGCCCTGACCGCCGATCCGGCTTTCGCCAACGGCGACTACAAGAGTCCGCCGACCCGGGGCCTGTCCGCCTTCGGCATGGTCTGGGCCGGGTGGCTGTTCTCCCAGGGCTGGTGGCGCAAGGAGCTTTGGCGGGATCCGGCGAAGCCTGACCTGACCCTTGACAAGGTCATCGACGGCTTCCGCGCCGACTTCATCCCGGGGGCGGACGCCAATGACCTGATCCTGCAGATGCGGACCTGGGAACGGCACGATGTCGGCCAGACTCCGGGCTTTCACGGGGACACGGAAAAGGCCCTGAAGTCCATCCGCGCGCCGTTGCTCTACATGCCGTCGGAGACCGATCTCTACTTCCCCGTCCAGGACGCGGTCTACGAGGCCGCGTTCATTCCCCGGGTGACCCTGAAGCCGATCCCGTCCCTGTGGGGTCATACGGCCGGTGCCGCCAGTAATCCGGCGGATGGCAAGTTCCTCAACGATGCGATCCGTGAATTCCTGAAATAGACCGCCACCGGGAAAGACCTGGATGTGGCTGGCCTTCGGCGAAATATGACGATTTCGGCGTCGAACATGCCGATATCTGGATGGGACTCGCCCGTATGCTGTGGCGACGGTATCGACTTCAGCAAAAGTCGGTAGAGACGGAAGATTTCTGGTGCGTTCATCGCGGCCGAGATCGCTAAACCGGTCATTGACGCCCTGTGGTCATTCGTTATGAAGTGAAACTTCATAACGATGCCGGTCCGGAAGGGGCATCGGCGCAGCTCCGCGCATTCGGGCAATCATTCGGAGGGCCGACATGTCTTCAAGGTTCCAGAATTTCGGCAAGGCGGCGCTTCCGGCCCTGTCCGTACTCTCCCTCGCCACGGTCGCCCAGGCGGCCGGGACGGAGGGCAAACCCACTCACAACGTGCATCGACCGTCGTCTGCCGCGACGGCAGAAGCTAAGGCCAACGAGCGGATCAACCTCCTGGCGAGCGAGGTCGAGACCCTGAAGGCCCAGCTGGCCGAGGAGGTGCAGGCCCGCCGCGCCCTCGAGGCCAAGGCCGACGCGGCGGCCACCCAGGCGGTGGCGGCCCAGACGGACGCCCATGCGGCCCGGGCCGAGCTGTCCAGCGAGATCAATACCCTTCCCGCGACGATCAAGGCAGACGTGGCCGCGGCCACGCCCAAGCCCGGTTGGTGGGGGGGCACCAAGGTCGGCGGCATCGTGTTCGCCGATGTCAGCCATATCAGCCAGAAGACGCCGGGGGCCGTGGCGGCCACGTCCACAGCCGCCGCCTCGAACGGATATCCGGGCGTCAATGGCAACAGCATCGACATCAAGCGCGCCTACCTGATCTTCGAGCACACCTTTGATCCGGTCTATTCCGCCAATGTCACCACCGACCTGATCTATGACGGCACCGCCAGGTCCACCCAGCTGTTCCTGAAGAAAGCCTATCTGCAGGCCCGGTACGCCGATGCCCTGGTGATCCGGGCCGGGGACGTGGAGCTGCCCTGGGTGCCGTTCGCCGAAGGGGTCGAAGGCTATCGCTTCGTCGAGAACACCCTGATCGACCGGATCAAGTACGGAACCACCACCGACACCAGCCTCAACATCAGCGGGCAGCTGCCGGTCCAGGGGCTGAAGCTCGGCTATTCGGTGTCGGCCCTGGACGGTTCGGGCTTCAAGGCGCCGGGGAACGGCACCTCCAACCGGGCCCGGACCCTCGACGTGGAAGGGCGCTTCAACGCGACGCTGGGGCCGGTGACCGCGGCGGTGGGCGGCTACAGCGGCAATCTGGGCAAGAACGCGGAAGGGGCGGCGTACAACCACACGGTCTCCCGGGTGAATGCCCTGCTGGCCTACTCGACCCCGGCCTTCCGGGTGGGGGTCGAATATGTGCAGGTGCGGAACTACACCGGCGTGACCACGGTTGTGCCGGTGAAGGCGCGGGGGGAGGGGTACTCAGCCTTCGGTTCGGTGCGGCTGAGCGACCATTTCGACCTGTTCGGCCGGTACGATGCCGTCAAGCCAGAGGTGGACGTGGCACCCTCGAGCAACAAGGCCAATTCCGCCACCAGGGACGCCTACTGGAACTTCGGCCTCGACTATCACCCGGTCCCGGCCATCGACATCGCCCTGGTCTACAAGCGCGAGCGGGTGACCGGGGGGCTCTTCACCACCACCAACGGGGCTGCCGCGCCGCCGACCCTGACGCCTTATCTGGCGTCGGTGGGGGCGACCAGGCTGTCCTATCTGACCACGCCCAATCCGGCTCCCGCCGGCAACGGCATCATCGGCGGACCGGCCGGCCAGACCGGGACCTATGACGAGCTCGGGATCTTCACCCAGTACAAGTTCTGAGGTCGGACAGGTCCCCGGGCCGGGGCGTCAGGCCGCCCGCGCGTGCGGGGACGGGGCCCCGTCCTCGCAGCGGAAGCGGCCTGCCAGCTGGGCGAGGGTCTCGGCCTCGTTCAGCAGGGAGTGACTGGCGGCGGTGGTCTCTTCCACCATGGCCGCGTTCTGCTGGGTCACCTGGTCCATCTGGTTGATCGCCCGGTTCACCTCGTCGAGGCCCACGGCCTGCTCCCGCGAGGAGGCGGCGATCTGCTCGTTCAATTCCGCGATCCGGGCGACGCGGCCAAGGATCTGCTCCAGGGCGCCTCCGGCCCGGCCGACCAGGTCCACCCCCCGCTCCACGTGCTGGCCCGAGGCGAGGATGAGGGACTTGATCTCCTTCGCCGCAGCCGCCGACCGCTGGGCCAGGCCCCGGACCTCGGTGGCGACCACGGCGAAGCCCCGACCGGCA
>CAIQUG010000240.1 GCA_903874895.1 uncultured Caulobacterales bacterium
GAGAAGGGCTATTGCCTGGCGGGAGACGCCCTGGACCTCACCCACCCGGACATCGTCCACGACCTTGCCGCTCCGGACTCGCCGCGGTCGGCGGCGGGAGTGCTGGTCGCGGGACTGGCCCGGCGGCGGACTGCGGGTGGGGCCCCGCTGACGGTGATCAGCTGCGACAACCTGATGGACAATGGAGCACGGCTGCGGGCGTCGGTCCTGGCCCTGGCGGAGCGCCGGGACGCCGGTCTCGCCCGCTGGATCGAGGCGGCCGTGGCCTTTCCCGACACCATGGTGGACTGCATCGTGCCCGCCCCCACGGATGCCAGCCGAGCGCGGACCGATGCGGTGCTGGGGCTCTCGGATCACGCCTCCGTCCAGCGGGAGGCCTATGCGGAGTGGGTGATTGCCGACCGATTCGTCGCGCCGACACCGGACTGGCGGTCTGTGGGTGTGACACTGACCGCCGATGTGGGGGCTGCCCGGCGGCTGAAGCTGCACGTCCTGAACGCCGCCCATTCGGCGTTGGCCTATCTCGGGCTGGAGCGGGGACACACCCTGGTGCGGGCGGCCATCGGCGATCCGCAGCTGGCGGACCGGTTGGATGCGATGATGCGCGACGAGATCGCCCCGGCCCTGCCGGAGCTGTCCGTGGCCGACTACTGGCAGAGGACCCGGGTCCGCTTTGCCAACCCGGCCATCGACCACCGGCTGGACCAGATCGCCGAGGACGGGGCCTTCAAGCTCTCCCAGCGGCTCTATCCGCTGATCCTCGCCAATGCGAGGGCCGGTCGCCCGACGGCGGGGATGCTGGCCGTCGTCCAGGCCTTCCTGAGGCACCACCCGCCGGCAGACGCCGCCGCCCTTGAACGCCTGTTTCCCGCGGCGCTCTGGTCCGAACCGGGCCTGCGCCGCGCCTTGACCCCCACCCCTTCGTCGCTTCAGGACTAGTCCCATGCTCAAGATCACCGGCGCCCGAGTCATCGTCACCTGCCCCGGGCGCAATTTCGTCACCCTGAAGATCGAGACGAACCAGGGCCTCACGGGCATCGGCGACGCCACGCTCAACGGGCGGGAACTCGCGGTGGCGTCGTACCTCACCGACCACGTCATCCCCAACCTGATCGGCCGCGATGCCCACCAGATCGAGGACATCTGGCAGTTCCTCTATCGGGGCGCCTATTGGCGACGGGGGCCGGTGACCATGTCGGCCATAGCCGCGGTGGACACCGCGCTCTGGGACATCAAGGCCAAGGCTGCGAACATGCCCCTCTACCAGCTGCTGGGCGGGGCCAGCCGCAAGGGCGTCATGGTCTATGGCCACGCCAATGGTGCGACGGTGGAGGAGACGGTGGACGAAGCCCTGCGCTACCAGGCCATGGGCTACAAGGCCATTCGCCTCCAGACCGGCGTGCCGGGACTGGCCTCCACCTACGGCGTGTCCAAGGACAAGCTGTTCTACGAGCCCGCCGACGCGGCCCTGCCGACGGAGAATGTCTGGTCGACGGTGAAGTACCTGCCCACCGTGCCGAAGCTGTTCGCTGCCGCCCGGGACGCGCTGGGGTCGGACGTGCACCTGCTGCACGACAGCCACCACCGCCTGACCCCCATCGAGGCCGCCCGGCTGGGCAAGGACCTGGAACCGTTCCGTCCCTTCTGGCTGGAGGACGTGACCCCGGCCGAGAACCAGGCGAGCTTCCGCCTGATCCGCCAGCACACCACCACGCCCCTGGCGGTGGGGGAGGTGTTCTCCTCGGTCTGGGACGCCAAGCAGCTGATCGAGGAACAGCTGATCGACTACATCCGCACCACCGTCGTGCATGCGGGGGGGATCAGCCACCTGCGCCGCATCGCCCATCTGGCGGAGCTGAACAATGTCCGCACCGGCTGCCACGGGGCGACGGATCTGTCCCCCGCCTGCATGGGGGCGGCCCTTCACTTCGACCTGTGGGTGCCGAACTTCGGCATCCAGGAATACATGCGGCACACGGAGGAGACCGACGCCGTGTTCCCGCATGCCTACAGCTTCTCGGACGGATACCTGCATCCCGGCGAGGCCCCGGGCATCGGCGTGGACATCGACGAGGCCCTGGCGGCGAAATATCCCTATCGTCCGGCGCAACTGCCGATCAACCGCCTCGAGGACGGGGCCATGACCAACTGGTGAGGCCACTCCCATGACCCGGTCCAACCGCGCCTATGCCTGGGCCATGGTGGGGGTGGTGTGCCTCGGCACCATCGTCAACTATCTGTCCCGCAACACCCTGGCTGTGCTGGCTCCGCAGCTGGAAGGCCTGCTGAAGTTCGGGGTGACGGAATACTCGTACGTCGTCGCCGCCTTCCAGCTGGCCTACACCCTGATGCAGCCCGTGTGCGGCTTCGTGCTGGACCGGATCGGCCTGCGCGCCGGCTTCGCCCTGTTCGCGGCTCTGTGGTCCGTGGCCGGCATGTTGCATGCCTTTGCCGGCAGCTGGGGCGGGCTGGCCCTGCTCCGCGGCGGTCTCGGCGCAACGGAGGCAGCCGCCATCCCGGCGGGCATGAAGTCCATCGGCGAGTGGTTCCGCGGGGCGGAGCGGTCCGCCGCGGTGGGCTGGTTCAATGTCGGCACCTCCTTCGGGGCGATGCTGGCCCCGCCCCTGGTGGTGGGACTGACGCTGGCCTTCGGCTGGCGGGCAGCCTTTGTCGCGACCGGCGTGCTGGGACTGGTCTGGGCGGGTCTGTGGTATGCCGTCTATCGCTCGCCGGTCGAGATGAATGTCGAGGCGGTGGATGTCGCGCCGCGGGTCGGTGTCCTCGAGATCATCCGTTCACGGAAATACTGGGCGATCGCCATCCCGCGGTTCCTCTCCGAGCCCGCCTGGCAGACCTTCAACTTCTGGATCCCCCTTTATCTGGCGACGGAGCGGCACTGGGATCTGAAGCAGATCGCCCTGTTCGCCTGGACCCCGTTCCTGGCGGCGGACCTGGGGGGCGTGTTCGGAGGTTATCTGTCGCCGATGCTGGTGCGCTGGCTCCGGCTGGACCTGGTGGCTTCGCGGATCGCCGTGGCGGGGGTGGGGGCGGTGCTGATGATCGGCCCGGGGCTGATTGCCCTCGCCGGCGACGCCTATCTGGCCATGGCCCTGTTCTGTGTCGGCGGCTTTGCCCACCAGATGATCAGTGTCACGATCAATACCCTCAGTGCCGACCTGTTCCCCAGCCGAACCCTCGGGGCGGCCAATGGCTGGGTCGGGACGGCGGGCTGGACCGGGGGGCTTCTGTTCTCCCTGCTCATCGGCCAGGTGGTACATGTCACGGGCTACGGTCCGTTGTTCGCCTGCCTGGGCGTCTTCGACCTGCTGGGCTTCGGGGTGCTGGCAATAATGCTCCGGGGACAGACATCCATCGAGGAGACGGCATGACCGAGGCCCACGAACCGCGCAGGCCCAGCCTGTCGCATCCACCGGTGTTCCATGTTGCGGAGCAGGCGGGGGGGCGATTGACACTCGCTGCCGACACCGGTGCCATCGCCCATGTGTTCGTGCTGGAGGATGACCTGATCCGGCTGATGGTGCTGCCGGACGGGGCGCTGCGTCATCCCCGCAGCTGGACGATTGCTCCGGGGACGGATGATATTGCGGCGGAGGGGCGCGATCGCTTCGATCTGGACGGCTTTTCCTGTCCCGGCTTCACCCTCGACGAAACCGACCCGCAGCGGATCACGATAGCCACGCAGCGGCTTCGGCTGACCATCGGGCTTGCGGGCCTGCGCTGCAGCTGGAAGGTCCGGATGGGGGAGGCCTGGGTCAGCGCGGCCCGCGACCGGCCGACCCAGGCCTACGACTTCGGCTGGTGGGACGGAACCGTGCGCCATTATCTCGCCCGCACCCCGGGGGAGCAGTATTTCGGCCTCGGGGAGCGGTCCGGCGGGCTGGACCGGGCCGGGCGCCGCCTGCGCCTCTCCAATCTCGACGCCATGGGCTATGACGCAGAGACGTCCGACCCCCTCTACAAGCACATTCCCTTCTACCTGACCCGAAAGCCGGAGACGGGTCTGGTCTTCGGCCTGTTCTACGACACCCTCTCGGACTGCACCTTCGACTTCGGCTGCGAGCATTCCAACTATCACGGGCCCTATCGCAGCTTTTCCGCCGATCACGGGGATCTTGATCTCTATGTCATCGCCGGTCCGACGGTGCCCGAGGTGGTGCGCCGCTTCACCTGGCTGACCGGACGGCCCGCCGCCACGCCGGACTGGGCGCTCGGTTATTCCGGCTCGACCATGAGCTACACGGATGCGCCGGACGCCCAGGCGCAGATGGCAGGGTTCCTCGAGAACCTGGTCCGTCATGATGTTCCGTGTACGTCTTTTCACCTGTCCTCGGGCTATACGTCCATCGGCGACAGGCGTTACGTCTTCCACTGGAACCGGGACAAGTTTCCGAACCCGGAGCAGTTTGTCGCCAGCTACGCCGATGCCGGGGTCCGTCTGATCCCCAACGTCAAGCCCGCCCTGCTGCTGGACCATCCGCAGTTCGCGGCGGCGGCGAAGGCGGGCCTGTTGCTGTCCGATGCCGACGGAAAGCCCGTGGAGGAGCAGTTCTGGGACGCGCCGGGGGCCTATCTGGATTTCACCAACCCGGCGACCGAGACCTGGTGGCGACACAATCTGACGACCCAGCTGCTGCAGCTCGGCATGGCCGCCACCTGGAATGACAACAACGAATATGAGGTGACCAGCCCCCGGGCCATGGCCCATGGCTTCGGCCGGCCCTTCCGCGCCATCGAGATGAAGCCGCTGCAGACCCTGCTGATGCTCCGCGCGTCCCGGGCGGCACAGCTGGCCCATGCGCCGGACCAGCCGCCCTTCCTCGTGTCCCGCGCCGGTGCGGCCGGGATGCAGCGCTACGCCCAGACCTGGTCCGGGGACAATTATACCTCCTGGAAGTCCCTGCGCTGGAACATCCCCATGGGCCTGGGACTGGCCCTGTCCGGCGTGTCGAACATCGGCCATGACGTGGGCGGCTTTGCCGGTCCCCGTCCGGATCCGGAGCTGTTTGCCCGCTGGGTGGGCTTCGGCGTGTTCATGCCGCGCTTCTCGATCCATTCCTGGAACGACGACGGCACGGTGAACGAGCCCTGGATGCATCCGGAGGTGCTGGACGCCGTTGGAAGCCTGATGCGGTTCCGGACACGGATCATTCCGTACCTGTCCCGTCTTCTCGCGGACTACCGCGCGCATTGCGAGCCGGTGGTGCGCCCCCTGTTCTATGACTTTCCGGACGAGACCTGGTGCTGGACCGAGGAGACGGACTGGATGCTGGGTCCGGACGTTCTGGTGGCGCCGGTGGTGGAGTCCGGCGTCACGGCCCGCAATGTGCGGCTGCCCGCCGGGACGGACTGGCGCAATGGCTGGACTGGCGAGGTGCAGGCCGGGGGGCAGACGGTCAAGGTGGCAGCCCCGCTGGACCGGCCGCCGTTCTTCGTCCGGTTGGGAGGCGGTCCGTCGTTCGAATCCGGCCTCTAGCCATCCTCAGGCCCGGTCCGAAGGCGCCACGGCCTTCACCGTCGCCGGCAGCACCAGCCACAGCCAGCCGGCCCCGGCCAGGTAGGACAGGCCGGCGATGGTCACCAGGGGGGTGTAGCCCATCCCGGACTGCAGGATGAAGCCGGCCAGGGCCACGATGCCCATGCCGGCCAGATTGCCGAACAGGGCACCCAGGCTCGTCACCGATCCCACCCGGTCGCCGGGGGTCACGTCGCCGATCAGGGCGAACAGGTTGACCGAAAAGGTCTGGTGGGCGGCGAGGGTCACGCCGATCATCCCCGCCGCCATCAACGGACCGGATGCCCCGAGGGAGCCGAGGATGGCGAGGGCCACCACCGCCGCGCCGCTGATCAGGGTGAGCCGCGCCCGCACCGGCGTCATGCCCCGGCTCACCAGGCGGGCCGAGGCCGCACCGCCGAACAGGGACCCCGCCGCAGCAAAGGCGTAGACGATGGCGAGGGGCACGCCCAGTTGCGCCGTGGTCAGGTGGAACACCCGATGGAACAGGTCCGGTGCCCAGAACAGCAGCAGCCACCAGACCTGGTCGGACAGGGCCTTGGCCCCGATGATCGCCCAGGTGGTGCGGGAGGCGAGAATGGCCCGGTACGAGGTCTGTGGTTTCGCCTCAGCCGCGGCGGCGGTCTCCGGGGGGGACCAGTTTCGCACGGCCATCAGCCAGGCCGCGACCCAGACCAGACCCGCGCCGCCCAAGAGCAGGAACGCCGCCCGCCAGCCGGTGATCGCTGCCACCGGTGCCAGCAAAAGGGGGGTGACGATGGCCCCGATGTTGGTCGAGGCGTTGGACAGGCCGATGGCATTGGACCGCTCGTCCGCATCGAACAGGGCCGAGACGGTCTTCATGGCCATGGGGGTGCCGATGGCCTCCGTCGCCCCGAGCGCCACGCGCACGAGGGAGAACTGGGCAAGGGTGCGGGCGAGGGCATGGCCCATGGCCGCCAGGCTCCAGGCGGCCACCCCCACCGGATTGGCATATCGGATGCCCAGCCGGTCCACCAGCCAGCCGGCGAACACGAGGCCCGTGGCGGCAGCAAACTGGAACAGGGAGGCCAGCGTGCCGTAGTCCCCGTCCGTCCAGCCCATCTCCCGCTGGATGTCGGGCTTGAGCACGGCGATCACCTGGCGGTCGGCATAGTTGATGATCGCCGCGGCCACGAGGAAGCCGAGGATGATCCAGCGCCGGTCGCGCAGGGTGACGGCCACCCTCAGAGGCCGAACTCGGACAGGGACACGACCCGTCCCTCCCGCGCGCTGCGCTCTGCGGCGGCCCCCATGGCCACGGCCCGCAGGCCGTCCTCGGCGTTGACGATCACCGGTCCCCGACCGCGCACGGCCTCGAGGAAGGCCTGCATCTGGTAATAGGTCGAGCCGTGGTGCGTGCCCGCCTCCAGGGCGGCCGGGTCCACCGGCACATGGGTGGTGGTCACCTGC
>CAIQUG010000241.1 GCA_903874895.1 uncultured Caulobacterales bacterium
ACCGCGAGATTGCCCTCTTCGGCGCGACTGCTGGTCGTGGTTTGGGCTTCTTTTCATTCACCAATGACGGCAAACGGTCTGAGGGTCGGTTGGCCGACGGTTCGGACATCCACCCGCAAGCTCTCGCTTTTGAGGCGCAGATGCCCGTTGGACTCGCCCGCATGATCCATTGGCCGCTGGGCGACGAGCCGGGCTTCAGCTTCGCTGTGGAAAGCCGCTCTAAGGCGGGCTGGAACCGCTTCCTGCGCCTGGATTATCGACCGGCCACGTGATCCCTCCAGGCCCGGCAACGACCGCAGTGGTTCGGTACCAGACCATTGCGCCCCGCCTGAAAGCGGACGTTCGCGCCCGTCGCCGTCGTCAGATGCCTCCCCCTAGAACCGCAGGGACAGGCAGCTGAGGCCGCCATCCATCTTGCGGAACTCGCTCATGTCCAGCGCCAGGGTCTTGTAGCCCAGGCTGGCGAGGGCGTCGGCGAAGCGGGGATAGCCCGCCGCGATGAGCACCGTGTCGTTCACCCGGATGCAGTTGGCGGCGTAGGCCTCCTCCGGGGCCAGCACCACCGTCTCGTAGCCCTGCAGGGCGGGCAGGCCGACCAGGTCCGGGGCCACGGCCATCCGGCCCTCGCCCAGGTAGGAGATGCCCGTCTTGAGGTGCAGCAGGCCCGCAATCGCGGTGATGTCGACGATCTCCGAGGCCAGGCCCAGCTTCGCCAGGTGTGCGGCCAGCTGCTGGCCCCCCGTCCGGTTGGTGCGGGCCCCGACGCCGATCAGGACCCCCGTGTCGGTCTCGCAGATGTCGCCCCCGTCCACCGTGCCGGGCGCCTCGATCCGGGCGAAGCCGCCGAAGGCCGTGTCCAGAACCGGGGCCATGGAGGCCACTTCCCCCGCGCGGCTGTCGGCACCGGGGCGGGTGAGGATCGCCGCCGTCGGGGTGACCACGGCGGTGTCCTCGACGAAGGTGCTGTCGGGATAGGCGTCCTCCGCCGGAAGACGGGTGACGGCCAGGCCGAGCCCGATCAGGGCCTGCACATAGGCCTCGTGCTGCTGCACCGCCAGCGCCACGTCCGGCGCGCCTTCCGTGCTGGTGGTGATCCCGGCGGCATAGCTGGGCGCGGGCGGACGAACGATGGCGCGGGTGAAGCGGGTGCTCAAGGGACGGTCTCCGGGACGGGTTGCCGCAGGCTTAGGGTCGATCGTCCGGGGGGGCAAGGGCCGGACCCGCGCTTGCCAGACTTCGCGCGCCTCGCCATGGTCCGCGACATGAGGACCCCGCCCCAGATCCCGCCGCGAAGAGCGCCCGACATGCCGATCGGGTGGGTGATCGGCGTGATGATCGAGACGCCGGAGACGCCCGGTGCCCAGCGGCATTTCTTCGCCGTGGACCGGGCCGACCGGGCGGAGGCGGAGTGGAAGGCCGTGGATGCCGCCGCCCTGATCGGCGCGGTGGCGACCAGCCCGGTCAAGGGACTGGAGCCGGTGCATGCGGTCAGCGAGCTGTCCGCCGCCGCCATGCGCAACCTCGCCCTCGGACGGGGTCAGGTGAAGCTCCTGGGCACCCGCTGGCCCCGGCGCTGGGTCAGCGCCGGGTCGGTCTAGCCCGTCAGAGCAGGTCGCCGCCCGCCGCCGAGGCGGTGGTACCGAACTTTTCATAGGCCTTGATGACATTGCGGCCGACGGTCCAGCGGTGCACTTCGTCCGGTCCGTCCACCAGCCGCTGGGAGCGGATGTGGGTGTACCAGCGCGCCAGCGGGGTGTCGTGGCTGTAGCCCAGGGCCCCGTGCAGCTGGATGGCGGTGTCCACCACCTTGTGCACCATGTGGGCGAGGAACACCTTCGCGATGGAATTCTCCTGCCGCAGGTCCAGACCCTTCTCCGCCTTGTAGGCAATGTGGAGCAGCATGAGCCTGGCCATGTAGAGTTCGCTGGCGCAGTCCGCCAGCATCCACTGTACCCCCTGGCGCTCCGACAGCTTCCTGCCGAAGGTGGAGCGCTGGGTCACGTGGGCGACGGCGAGGTCCAGGGCCCGCTGGGCCATGGCCACATTGTGCATGCCATGGCGAAGGCGGCCGTAGGCGAGGCGATGCTGGCCCATGTTGAAGCCCTCGCCCTCGCCCCCCAGAAGGTTCTCCGCCGGAACCACCAGGTCCTTGATCTCGATCTCCGAATGGCCGCCGCCGAGGGCCTTGGACAGGGGGCCCTCCGAGGCCATGGTCGGGATGTCGCGCTTGATGATGTAGCCGGGGTTGGGCAACTCGACGATGAAGGTCGAGTAGCGCTTGTGCCGCGGGGCGTCCGGGTCGGTCATGGCCATGACCACGGCGATGTCGGCGACGCTGGCGGCGGACGAGAACCACTTCTCCCCGTTCAGGACGTAGTTCGCGTTGCCGTCCTTCACCGCCCGGGTCTGCATGCCCGTGGCGTCGGCCCCGGCGGCCTTTTCGGTCATGGAGTAGCAGACCCGCTTCTCCCCGTTCAGCAGGGGCTTGAGGTACGTCTCCTTCTGGAACTCGGTGCCGTGGGCCAGCAGCGTCAGCATGGTGGCGTCGTCCGGCCCCTGGCTGTTCATGGCGAGCGCGCCGAGATAGCTCTCCCCCAGCTCCATCTGGACCAGGGCGTTGGCCAGCGGACCGAGGCCCATGCCGCCATAGTCCTTCGGAATGAAGGGGCACCACAGGCCCTGGGACCGGGCCTTGCCCCGCAGGTCGGCGAGCACCTCCGGATAGGGGCGGCCGTCGGCCAGGGCCTGCTCGGCCGGGCGGCATTCGTCCGCCACGAACTGGCGCACCCGCTCGCGGATGGCCTTGGCCTCCTGCGGGATTTCAAAGTCGATGGACATGGCGGCATTCCCTTCTGCGCGTTTCCTCTGCCCCGCTCTGCGGCCTCTGCGGGGCGCTGGACCGGGGTCCGGATGCCAAGGTGAGCCCACGGACGCCCGGCGTAAAGCCGGACGCTGGGGAAAGGCGTCGAACTGCGGTGAGGTCAGCGTGTCAGGTTCAGGGCTTGCCGAGCAGGGTCAGGGCCACGTCGGTCATGGACTTGACGCCCGTGGCCACGGTCAGCTCCGGGACCGGGGCGAAGTGGCTGTTGTGGGGCCCCGGCAGTTCATGCCCTGCGGTCCGGGCCCTGGCGAGCGCTTCGGCATCCATGGCCCCCAGGCTGTAATAGGCCAGCGGGATCTGGTGACCCTCCAGCCCGAACACGCCCACATCCTCGCTGGGCATGACCTTTTCGGAGGTGAACACCTTGTCCGCTCCCAGGGACGTCGCCAGCGCAGCCCGGACGCGGGTGGCGAGCTTGGGGTCATTGTAGGTCGGGGGCGCGCTCTCGGCCTCGTTGACCGTGACGATCGGGGCCCGCTCCGGTGGCAGACCGGCGGACAGGGCCAGGCCCGCGGCCATGTTGCGCAGCCCGGAGAGGATGACCTGGCGGCTGTGGTCGGAGAAATACCGGGTGGTCAGCTGCAGCTTCACCTCATCGGGGATGATGTTGCGCTTGGACCCGCCATGGATGGAGCCCACCGTGATCACGGCGGGGTCGAGGGGATCCTGCTCGCGGCTGACGATGGTCTGGATCTGGGTCACGTACTGGGCGGCCAGCACGATGGGATCGCGGCCCATTTCCGGCATGGCCCCGTGGCCGCCGATGCCGCGGATGGTGATGTCCACCGAAGTCGTGCCCGCCTGGGCCGGGCCGATGGCAATGGCGGTGGTGCCGGCGGCGAGACCGTTGGTGTCGTGCAGGCCGATGATCATGTCCGGGCGTCCGAACCGCTCGTAGAGATGGTCCGCCAACATGGCCCGGGCGCCATCCACCGTCTCCTCCGACGGCTGGCCCACCAGCATCAGGGTACCGTGCCAACGGGCCTTTGCCGCGGCCAGGGACCGGGCGACACCGATCAGCACCGTGGTGTGGATGTCGTGACCGCAGGCGTGCATCACGCCGACCTCCAGCCCCGTCGTGGGCGACTTGGTCATCACGCGACTGGCATAGGGGAGGCCGGTCTCCTCGACGATGGGCAGGGCGTCCATGTCGGCGCGGATCAGAAGGGTCGGCCCCGGCCCGTTCTTCAGGAGTCCCACCACGCCGAAGGCCCGGGAGCCGTCGGGATAGACCCCCACGTGCTCGGTCACCTCATATCCAGCCTTGCGCAGTTCCTCCGCCACGATGGCTGCGGCACCCTCCTCGTGGTGCGACAGGCCGGGGTGGGCGTGCAGGGTCTTGTAGATCTCCACCAGGTTCGGCAGCTGCTGCTGTTGCAGGGCGCTCGTCGGACTGGCGGCCCGGGCCGCCGCGGGGAGGAGAAGCGCCAGGGCACCGGCGGTCCCCAGCAGGAGATGGGATCGAGACATGGGCGGCTCCTCAGGTGATCACATCGGGAGCAGCGCGTCCGGTGCGGTCGGTGATCTCGGCGATGGCGTCGGCGGCGGGGATCAGGTCTTCCAGGGCGTCGGCCACCTCCCGGTCCAGGGCCCCGGAGGCGGGCTCGTAACGCTCGATATAGACCCGGAGCGTCGCCCCCACCGTGCCGGTGCCGGACAGGCGATAGACGATGCGGGAGCCGCCCCGGAACATCACCCGCACCCCCTGGGCGCGGCTGACCGAACCATCGATCGGATCGACATAGGCGAAATCGTCCGCCGCCTCGATCTCCAGGGCACCGAAGCGGCGGCCGGGCAGGGAGGCGAGGCTGTCCCGCAGCCGGGACATCAGCGCATCGGCCTTGCCTGCGTCCACCCCCTCATAGTCGTGACGGGCATAATAGTTGCGGCCGTAGCGGGCCCAGTGCTCCCGCACCAGCTGGTCGACGGACACGCGCCGCACGGCCAGGATGTTCAGCCACAGGAGCACGGCCCACAGGCCATCCTTCTCCCGCACGTGGTCCGAGCCGGTGCCCGCGCTCTCCTCGCCGCACAGGGTGACGCGGCCGGCGTCGAGCAGATTGCCGAAGAACTTCCAGCCGGTCGGGGTCTCGAAACAGGGAATGCCGAGCGCCTCGGCCACCCGGTCGACGGCGGCGCTGGTGGGCATGGACCGGGCGGCGCCCTTCAGACCCCCCGCATAGCCCGGGGCCAGATGGGCGTTCGCGGCCAGCATGGCCAGGCTGTCCGACGGGGTGACGAAACGGCCCTTGCCGATGATCAGGTTGCGGTCGCCGTCCCCATCCGAGGCAGCCCCGAAATCCGGCGCATCCGCCGCCATCAGCCGATCATAGAGCGCCCGGGCATGGACGAGGTTCGGATCGGGATGGTGGTGGCCGAAATCCTCCAGCGGCTCTCCGTTCACGACGGTACCCGCGGGAAAGCCGAGGCGGCGTTCCAGGATCTCACGGGCATAGGGCCCGGTCACG
>CAIQUG010000242.1 GCA_903874895.1 uncultured Caulobacterales bacterium
GAGACCGAGACGCCGGTGCGCAATGCCCAGGGCTTCTGCGTGGAGACCAGGGCCGGCCAGGTGGGGGAGGCCATCGGCGCCATCGGGTCCGATGCCCGCTCCAACTTCTCCGGCTATGCGGACAAGCAGGCCACCGAGAAGAAGGTGCTGCGCAGCGTCTTTGCCCGGGACGACGCCTGGTTCCGCACCGGCGACCTGATGCGCCAGGATTCCGAGGGCTATTTCTACTTTGTCGACCGGATCGGCGACACCTTCCGATGGAAGGGAGAGAATGTCTCCACCGGCGAGGTGGCCGCAGCCCTCGCCTCGGCCGAGGGGGTTGTGGAGGCCAATGTCTATGGCGTCGCCGTCCCCGGGACAGACGGTCGGGCGGGCATGGCGACCCTCGTGGTCAATCCCAGTTTCGACCTCGGTGCCCTGCAGGCGGTGTGTGAAAGCCACCTGCCCGTCTATGCCCGGCCGGTCTTCCTGCGCCTTCAGCAGGAGATCGAGATCACCGGCACCTTCAAATACCGCAAGGTGGATCTGGTGGAGGAAGGCTTCGACCCCAGCCGGATCAATGAACCCCTCTATGTGCGGGAGGCCGGCGGCAGCTTCCGCCCCCTGGATGCGGACCTGTTCCGGCAGATCGTCGACGGGGCCTTCCGCCTGTGACGGGATCAATCCTCGCGGATAAAACCCCATTGCGGGTCAAACCGTGCTAAAGGGGAGGCATGACTGATGATGCCACCCCTCAAGACGACCTGACCCCGCAACAGAAGCTCGCCGCCCTGGTGGCCAGCCGCAAGGCCGCCGCCCGCGGAGACACCTGGTCCGGGGCCCGGGGCGATCGGCGCAGCGCAGAACGCAACGCCGCCGCCCGATCGGCGTCCCGCTCCAAGCCGGCGATGAAGAAGTAGTCCAAGGCCTGCCGACGTGGGCCCACCCGGTCCCTTCCGGACTTGGGCCGGCCTCTTTGCCGTCGTTTTGTCACCGCTTTCCCGGCGTTTTAGGGATGTAATCCGGTCTGCAACGATATCCGGACAAGGAGACTCCATGCGCAAGATGCTGACCCTGATGGCCGTCGGCCTCACCCTGGGCGCCTCGGCGGCCGCCACGGCCCCGGCCTTCGCCTCCAATGCCTGCGAGCGGGACAAGCACGACGCCAAGGTCGGCGGCACCCTTCTGGGTGCCCTGGGCGGGGCCGTGGTCGGCAGCGCCGTGGCCGGACGCGGCAACAAGACCGGCGGCGTCCTCCTGGGGGCGGCCGGCGGTGCCGTGGTCGGCAACCAGCTGGCCCGCTCCAAGCGCCCGTGCCCCTCCGGCTACCACGCCAACCCCCTCACCTGCGGCATGACACCTATCGCAATGACCGCGACGGACGCTTCGACCGGGATGACCGCGACCGGCACTGAGACCGGTCAGCGCTCCGCCGAAAGATCCCGCACCCAGGTGGTGGCGAGGCCCACCGGGCGAAAGCCCAGCCGGGCGTAGAGGTGCTTGGGCGCCTCCGTGGCCAGCGCCCCGAGGAACACCGTGTCGCAGCCCATGTCCCGCAACCGGTCGGTGAAGGCGGCGATCATGGCCGTGGCGATACCCCGGCGGCGGACGGTGGGACGGGTGAACAGGTCCTCGATCAGGCCCACCCGGTCCGGCGCGGCGGCGAGGGCGCCGTAGGCCACCGCGCCGCCCTCGTGCACCACCAGATGATAGCGGCAGCCGGGGGCCTTGGCCCGATAGGTGGCGACCATCTCGGCGGCGAACGCGGCGGAGAGGTCCAGGTCCCCCGTCTTGCGTCCCTCGGCCACATCCTCCGCCACCAGCTGCCGCAGGGCGAGCCAATCGGCCTCGCGCTCCACCGGCCGCAGGTCGATGGCGCAGCCCCGGTCGGTCGGTTCGCCCTCGAGTACCATCTGGATCGTCACCGGGCGCGCCTCGAAGCCGTCCAGCGCCAGCCGGGCCAGGAAGGCGTCGGGGGTGAAGCCGTCCGTATGCGCCACCCGCCAGGGGGTATGCGCCAGGTGAAGGTCCATGGCCGCCAGGACCTCGTCGATCTCGGCGGGCGCGCGGGCGGTCACCGCATCCACATGGTTGGCGTCCCACACCATGGGAAAGGCCGGATTGACCACCAGATGGCCGTGCGGTCCGTCGATCCCGGTGTGCCCCAGCCCCCGGTGCCAGCGATAGGCCGCAGCGATCCGTTCGGCGGTGTCGTCGGCCATGTCCTGCCTCCTGTGAGGGCCCGGACGTCGCGGCGATGCGCCGCCGCCGGGGTCGAAACCGGTCGACCGGGGCGCTCGCCGCTTCCATCCCTCGACCGTGTCGTCTAGGTGTTCGGCATATTTCGCTCGGGGAACACCATGGACGACGTGACGATGAGCCTCGGGGACCGGTTCTTCCGGACCTACGAACGCGCCCGGACCGGGCTGAAGATCATCGACATCGGCGCGCAGGACGTCAACGGCTCCCTGCGAGAGGTGGCCCCGGCGGGCTGCGCCTATGTGGGCGTCGACTTCATGCAGGCCAAGGGCGTGGACGTGGTCATCGACGATCCCTACGCCCTGCCCTTTCCCGACGGGGAGGCGGACATGGTCGTCTGCTCCAGCGTGATCGAGCACAGCGCCCACTTCTGGCTGCTGTTCAACGAGATGGTACGGCTCCTGAAGCCGTCGGGCCTGTTGTTCATCAACGCCCCGTCCAACGGGACCTTCCACCGCTATCCCGTGGACTGCTGGCGGTTCTATCCGGACAGCGGCCGGGCCCTGCAGGACTGGGGCCGTCGGAGCGGGTTCAGCGACCTGCTGATGCTGGAGTCCTTCACCTCCCACCGGCAGCGGCTGGGCATGTGCCACTTCACCGCGGTGTTCGTGAAGGACGCGGCCCATGGGCCGGACTATCCCGCCCGCATCCAGGACACCTATCACCGTTACACCAATGGCCTGGTGGACGGCGCCACCGAGTTCACCCGCATGCGCCGCAAGCCGCCCGGGGACATCGGCTACCTGCGGGAGCAGTGGAAGCTTCTCCTGGGCAAGCCGATCTAGGGCGGGGGCGTCGCACGCCACGGCCCACGCTTATTTGCCGCGCCCGATTGACCCCCTCCATCGCCGTCGGCTAATCAGTCCCCCTACCGCGGGCATGATGTAGTGGTAGCCTGGCAGCTTCCCAAGCTGCTCGTGAGGGTTCGATTCCCTCTGCCCGCTCCAGACACCCCGACCGGAAGGGCACGATCGTCCTTTCCGCGGGCGTCTGGCGGACACCGGCCCCGTCATCAGGGGAATTGCCTTCCCCGCCAGAAAAAATCGTCCAGAGATCGCGCGCCAGCCCGCCGTTTCGTCGCGGCGGATCGCCTATATACCCTCAGGACCCTGCCGACTGGCCGGGCCCCTTCCCTTCCGGAGACTGATTGACCTATGACCGAGACCTCGCCCCTGCTCGACCGCCTCGCCTGGCGCTACGCCACCAAGAAGATGGACCCCGCAAGGTCGGTCCCCGCCGACAAGGTGGCCCGCATCGTCGAGGCCGCCCGCCTGGCCCCCACCTCCAGCGGCCTGCAGCCCTACGAGATCATCTTGGTCAAGGATCCCGCCGTGCGCGAGCAGATCAAGCCGG
This sequence comes from uncultured Caulobacterales bacterium, assembly GCA_903874895.1. Classification (GTDB taxonomy): domain Bacteria; phylum Pseudomonadota; class Alphaproteobacteria; order Caulobacterales; family Caulobacteraceae; genus CAIMFV01. The sequence continues at coordinate 3,592 of CAIQUG010000242.1, forward strand.
TCGCCTGGAACCAGGCCCAGATCACGGACGGCTCGCACCTTCTGGTGTTTGCCGCCTGGGACAACTACACGGCGGACCGGATCAACCACATGTTCGACCTGACCAACGAGGTCCGCGGCTTCAGGAACGAGGGCTGGGAGAACTACCGGCAGATGCTGCTGGCCACCTATCCCCAGCGGGATGCCGAGGCTAATTACCAGCACGCCGCCCGCCAGGCCTATATCGGCGTCGGCGCGGCCCTGATCGCCGCCGCCTTCGAGCAGGTGGACTCGACCCCGATGGAAGGCTTTGACCCCGCCGCCGTGGACGAGATCCTCGGCCTGAAGGCCCGCGGCCTGCGCAGCGTGGTGATCATCCCCCTCGGCTATCGCCAGGAAGACGGCGACTGGCTGGTGAGCCTGCAGAAGGTCCGCCGCCCCCTGGACCAGTTCGTCACCGAAGTCTGATCCTGAAACCGCCGCCCCGGGCCCGGCCAGAGCGTCGGTGCCCCGGGGCGTGTCAGGCGATCCCCTCCCGGCTGCGGGCCCCGAACCTGCGCAGGACCGCCGACCCTTGCGCGGCCCTGCCAAAGGTCCGAGGATGCCGGTGGACGGGGTTGATCGCTCGCCGGGATCGATCCCGGCCGTGGGCCGCGAGGGGGGAGATCCGCATGTGGACATCGGCAGGTCTTGTCGCTGGGCTTGCCATGCTGGCGGCCCTGGCGGGCGGTGCTGCCCGGGCGCAACCCGTCGCGGACCCCGGTCTCCAGCGGTTCCACGACACCTACAAGGAACTGGTGGAAACCAACACCACCCTGTCGGCCGGCGACTGCACC